>NZ_JBFBCE010000016.1:0-139674 GCF_040689595.1 Streptosporangium sp. NPDC051023
TTGCATGTGTTAAGCACGCCGCCAGCGTTCGTCCTGAGCCAGGATCAAACTCTCCAAACAATGTTTTTTGAGTTCACCCCGGCTGAAAGCACCCAATTCACATGTGGGCACATCAACCAAAGGAATCCATCCCCCACACATCGTGTGGTTGGGACGGGTTGTGCTTCATGCACTGGCTTTTAACACACTGTTGAGTTCTCAAGAAACGGACGCGTTCACCATCCGCCCGACCAGATCAACCGGTCGGAGCTTCCGGGGCGCACACTTCCGTGTTTCAATCTTATCAGATCCGCCTAGTCCGTGTCAAACTGTCGCTTTTCGCTTCAGCCAACCCAAACCTGCCGGACCCGCTAGGATCTCGACTGCCCCGTCTCCGGAGCAACCCTTCCAACTTACTCTGACATCTGGCTTCTGTCCAATCCCTTGGATCTGCCAGATCTTCAGTGATCTTTTGGAGGGGTGTGCGGGATCTCGTCCCGCTTGAAGAACTCTAGCAGCCCACTCGGGCTGTCATGACCCACTTGCCGGTAACAACTAAGTCTTCCCTGGGTCACCGGGTTCCAAACGTAGGAGCCCGGGGTCAACGGACCCCGGGCTCCAGACAAACCACACGCGCGACGAACGAACCCTCGTAGGCGACGAACGCCTGCTCAGCCCGCAGGCAGCGCGGCGAGCTGAGCCGACAGCCTGGCGATGTCCTGGTCGGCCTGAGCCGCGCGGGCACGCACCTTGGTCACCACGTCATCGGGTGCCTTCGACATGAACTGCTCGTTGCCGAGCTTGGCCGCCACCTGGGCGGCTTCCTTCTGCGCCACGGAGAGGTCCTTCTCCAGGCGCTTGCGCTCGGCGGCCACGTCGATGGTCCCGGCCGTATCGATCTCCACCAGGATCCCGCCCACGTCTAGGCGCGCGGTCGCGGCGAACGCATCAGACGGCTGGTCCAGACGAAGCAGCGACCTGATCGCCCCCTCGTGCGAGGCGAGAGCCGTACCGGTGAGCGAGAGGCGTGCCGCGACCCGCTGGCCCGGCTTGAGACCCTGGTCGGAACGGAACCTGCGAATCTCGGTCACCAGCCCTTGAAGGGCGAGGATCTCCTCCTCCGCCGAGCGGTCACGCAACGACTCCTGGGCCACCGGCCAGGGGGCGACGACGATCGACGGACCTCCGGTCACCGCCCGCCACAGCTCCTCGGTCACGAACGGCACCAGCGGATGGAGCAGCCGGAGCAGCGCGTCGAGGACGTGTCCCAACACGAGACGGGTGTGCTCCTGCCCTGAGGCGATCTGGATCTTGGCGAGCTCCAGATACCAGTCACAGACCTCGTCCCAGGCGAAGTGGTACAGCACATCGGAGATCTTGGCGAACTCGAACTCCTCGAAGGCCGCGTCGACCGACGTGACGACCTCCTGCAGGCGGGAGAGGATCCACCGGTCGGCCGCGGTCAGACTCTCGACCGGCAGCTCGCCGACCGCGGCGCCGTTCATGAGCGCGAAGCGGGTCGCGTTCCAGATCTTGTTGCAGAAGTTGCGGGAGCCTCCGGCCCACTCCTCGCTGATCGCCACGTCGGAGCCGGGGTTGGCGCCGCGCAGGAGCGTGAAGCGGGTGGCGTCCGCACCGAAACGCTCGACCCAGTCGAGCGGGTCGACCACGTTGCCGAACGACTTGGACATCTTCTTGCCGTATTGGTCGCGGACCATGCCGTGCAGCGCGACGGTCTGGAAGGGAGGACGGCCCTCCATCGCGTAGATGCCGAACATCATCATCCTGGCCACCCAGAAGAACAGGATGTCGTAGCCGGTGACCAGGACGGAGGTCGGGTAGAACTTGGCCAGCTCCGGCGTCTTGTCCGGCCAGCCGAGTGTCGAGAACGGCCACAGCCCCGAGGAGAACCAGGTGTCAAGGACGTCCGGGTCCTGAACGTAGCCGGCGGGCGGCTCCTCGTCGGGACCGACGCAGACGACCTCGCCCGCCGGGCCGTACCAGACCGGGATCCGGTGCCCCCACCACAGCTGCCGCGAGATGCACCAGTCGTGCATGTCGTCGACCCAGTCGAAGTAACGCTTGGCCAGCTCCGGCGGGTGGATCCTCGTACGGCCTTCGCGGACCGCGTCACCCGCGGCCTTGGCCAGGGGGGAGACGTCGACGAACCACTGGAGCGACAGCCTCGGCTCGACCACGGTCTTGCAGCGTGAGCAGTGGCCGACCGAGTGGAGGTAGGGCCGCTTCTCCGCGACGATCCGGCCCTCCTGACGCAGCGCGGCCACCACGGCCGGCCTCGCCTCGAAACGGTCGAGCCCCTGGAACGGGCCGTGTGCGGTGATCACACCGCGCTCGTCCATGACCGTGAGGGACGGCAGCGAGTGACGGCGGCCGATCTCGAAGTCGTTGGGGTCGTGCGCCGGGGTGACCTTGACCGCTCCGGTGCCGAAGGCGGGGTCGACGTGCTCGTCGGCCACGACCGGGATGCGGCGCCCGGTCAGCGGGAGCTCGACCTCCCTGCCGATCAGGTGGGCGTAGCGCTCGTCGGAGGGGTGCACGGCCACGGCGGTGTCGCCGAGCATGGTCTCGGCGCGGGTCGTGGCGACGACGATCTCGTCCTCGCCGGAGCCGTACCGGATCGAGACCAGCTCGCCCTCGTCCTCGCTGTGCTCGACCTCGATGTCCGACAACGCGGTCAGGCAGCGCGGGCACCAGTTGATGATGCGCTCCGCGCGGTAGATGAGCCCGTCGTCGAAGAGCCTCTTGAAGATGGTCTGGACGGCACGGGAGAGCCCGGGGTCCATGGTGAAGCGCTCGCGGGACCAGTCGACACCGTCGCCGAGCTTCCTCATCTGGCCGAGGATCCGGCCTCCGGACTCCTCCTTCCACTGCCAGACGCGCTCGACGAAGGCCTCACGGCCGAGGTCGTGACGGGAAAGGCCGTCCTTGGCGATCTCACGCTCGACGACGTTCTGAGTGGCGATGCCCGCGTGGTCCATGCCCGGCAGCCACAGCGTCTCCTGGCCGCGCATGCGGGCCCTGCGGGTCAGCGCGTCCTGGATCGAGTGGTCGAGGGCGTGGCCGATGTGCAGGACGCCGGTCACGTTCGGCGGGGGCAGGACGATGCTGTACGGCTCGCGCTCGCTGCTCGGGTCGGCGGTGAAGTGCCCCTCAGACACCCAGCGCTCGTAGCTCCGGGTCTCCACGTCGGCGGGGGTGTACTGGGTAGGCAGCTCTGGCGTCGTCACGATGTCCAATTCTAGGGACGTCCGGGTAGTCGATGTCCCCAACTCCCAGGCTCTTGCAAGGTGTCTATACATCTTCTAGCCTATTCATACATGTCGCCCCTTTATCGGCAGCTCGCCGACGAGCTGCGCGCCCGCATCGCGGACGGGACCTATCCGCCCGGTTCCCGGCTGCCATCGGAGAGCGAGCTGGCGGAGCGCCACGGCGCCTCGCGGGGAACCGTCAGGCAGGCGTTCACGGTGCTGGCCACCGACGGGCTGATCTCCTCGCGCAAGGGGACCAGACGGCTGGTCCTGCAACCGGCGCTGGTGCAGAGCTTCAGCCAGCTGCACAGCTTCTCCCAGTGGGCGGCGTCGATCGGTGAGACTCCGGGCGGACGGGTGGTCGCGCTGGTCCGGCGCGAGCCGACGGACCTGGAGGCGGAGCGCCTCGACCTCGATCCCGGCTCCCGGATCTACCATCTGACCCGGCTCAGGCTGCTGTCGGGACGGCCCGTGATGGTCGAGCGCACCGCGTACGTCGAGCGGGTCGGCGCGCTCATCGGCGGGATCGACACCGACAACGAGTCCATCACCGTCCGGCTCCAAGAGCTGGGTGTGCTGTTCGCCCACGCACAGCACACCGTCAGCGCGATTCCCGCGGAGGCGGAGGACGCCCGGCTGCTCGGCGTCCGCCCCCGCACCCCCCTGTTGCGTGAGCTGCGCCGTACCACCGACCCGGAGAACCGGCCGCTCGAGTGGTCCGACGACCGTTACCTCGGCGACGCCGTCGCCTTCACCGTGCACAACTCAGTGCAGGCCAACACCCTCATCCGCTCCGCCTCCTAGGAGACCCAGGTATGAACGCCTCCCCCGCAGCACCGTCCCCTTCGGCGTTCCCCGCCGTCTGGCTGCGTGACAACTGTCCCTGCCCCGAGTGCCGTGACCCCCGCAACGGCCAGAAGCTGTTCGGTGTCACAGACCTGGATCCACGAATCGAGGTCGTCGGGAGCGACGGCTTCCTGGTGACCTTCAGCGACGGCCACGCGGCTCGGTTCGACCCCGCCTGGCTGGCCTCCCACGCGCTGGACGGCACCGTCCCCGACGACAGGACCGAGGACGCCAAGGCGTTGTGGGCCACGCTCACCCCGCCGGAGGGGAACTGGTCCCGTTGTCTCGCGGACCCCGCCCACATGCGGGAGTGCCTCAACGCGGTGCTGCGCACCGGCTTCGTGCTGCTGCGTGAGGTTCCCGTGGAACCTGGAGCGGTGCTGGAGGTCGCCGGAGCCTTCGGCTACGTCAGGGAGACCAACTACGGCAGGCTGTTCGACGTGCGGGTCGAGGCCACCCCGGTGAACCTGGCCTTCACCGGGCTGCCGATCACCCCGCACACCGACAACCCCTACCGTGATCCGGTCCCGACGGTGCAGTTGCTGCACTGCCTGTCCAACGCCGTTGAGGGCGGCGAGTCCGGGCTGGTCGACGGGTTCAACGCGGCCGCGCTGCTGCGCGCGGAGAACCCGGCCGCGTTCGAGCTGCTGGCCTCGACCCCGGTCACCTTCCGGTACGGCGACGCGAACACGGAGTTGACGGCGAGCCGCCCGATGATCGGTCTCGACCCGCTCGGCAGGATCCGCGAGGTGAGGTTCAACAACCGGTCGATGCAGCCGGTGCGGCTGCCGTATGAGCGGACCGAGGCCTTCTACGCCGCCTATCGCGCGTTCGCGGAGATCCTCAACAGACCGGACCTCCAGGTGAGGCTCCGGCTCGCTCCGGGCGACTGCGTGATCTTCGACAACACCCGGATCCTGCACGCAAGGACCGGTTTTACCGAGAGCGGGGACCGGCACCTGCAGGGCTGCTATGCGGATCTGGACGGTCTGGCGGGAAACCTCGCCGTGCTGCGCCGCAGGGAGGCGGTCGTGGATCACCTGCGGGCGTTGTTCGAGGGGCCGGGGGCGGACGACTATCTCGGTGAAGAGGTCAGCCAGGCGGCCCACATGCTCCAGGCCGCAGCGTGCGCGCTCAGGGACGGGGCCGCGCCGGAGCTGGTGGCCGCTGCGCTGCTGCACGACGTGGGGCACTTCACCGGGGAGATCAGCGGGCACGACCTGATGGGCGGCACGGACAACCGGCACAGCCACGTCGGTGCCGACTGGCTCGCACGGTGGTTCGGCCCCGAGGTGACCGAGCCGATCCGGCTGCACGTGGCGGCCAAGCGTTACCTGTGCGCGGTCGAGAGCTCCTACCACGACCTCCTGTCCGAGGCCTCGCGCTACACGCTCAGCGTGCAGGGCGGGCCGATGGGACCGGAAGAGGTGGCCGAGTTCGAGTCCGATCCGTACGCGCGGGACGCGGTACGGCTGCGCCGCTGGGACGACGAGGCCAAGGAGCCTGAGCGCGAGGTCGCGGGCTTCGGCGAGTACGAGGCGCTGCTGCACCGGCTGGTCCGGTAGGGCGCGGCGTCCCAAGGTCTTCCAGGGCGATCCTCCCGGGGTTTCCCAAGCGCATCCTGGTCCGCCGGCTCCGCGGTCCCGAACTCCCTGGATGAGCTCCGAACCTCCACAACGAGCTCCGGGGCCCAGAGCGGCAGAGGTCCGGCCCCAGAGCGGGGCCCGGGTCTAAGGCGAGATACCAACCTTCAGGACGAGCTTCGACCCAGACCCGCCGGATCCAGGCCGAGGTCTGGCCTCAGGCCGGAGTCCGGGGCCAAGGCAGGCTCTGGATCTTCAGGGTGACAGCTCTGGAGCAGCCGTCCCGGGACGACGACCGGAAAAACACGGAAACGGCGACGCCCCCGCGGGTTACCACCGCGGGGGCGTCGCCGTACAGACCGATCTATGCGGACTTCTCCCGCGGCGTGCGCTGCTGCTTGTTGAGCTGGTCACGCGGCACGAGAGTCGGGTTAACGTGTTCGAGCACCGACTCGCGGGTGATGACGACGCGCGCCACATCCTGCCGGGAGGGCACCTCGTACATCACCGACAGCAGGACCTCCTCCAGGATGGCGCGCAGCCCCCTGGCCCCGGTGCCCCGCAGGATCGCCTGGTCGGCGATGGCCTCAAGGGCGTCGTCCGTGAACTCAAGCTCGACGTTGTCCAGCTCGAACAGGCGGCGGTACTGCTTCACCAGGGCGTTGCGCGGCTCGGTGAGGATCTGGATGAGCGCCTCACGGTCGAGGTTGTGCACGCTCGTGATGACCGGGAGGCGGCCGACGAACTCGGGGATCATGCCGAACTTCAGCAGGTCCTCCGGCATGACGTCCCCGAAGATGTCGGAGGAGTCGATGTCGTCCTTCGAGCGGATGATGGCGTTGAAGCCGATGCCCTTCCTGCCGACCCGAGACTCGATGATCTTCTCGAGGCCCGCGAAGGCGCCACCGCAGATGAACAACACATTGGTGGTGTCGATCTGGATGAACTCCTGGTGGGGGTGCTTGCGTCCGCCCTGGGGCGGCACGCTCGCCGTGGTGCCCTCCAGTATCTTCAGCAGGGCCTGCTGCACGCCCTCACCGGAGACGTCCCTGGTGATCGAGGGGTTCTCACTCTTGCGAGCGATCTTGTCGACCTCGTCGATGTAGATGATGCCGGTCTCGGCCTTCTTGACGTCGTAGTCAGCGGCCTGGATCAGCTTGAGCAGTATGTTCTCGACGTCCTCGCCCACATAACCCGCCTCCGTCAGGGCGGTGGCGTCGGCGATGGCGAACGGCACGTTCAGCATCTTCGCCAACGTCTGGGCGAGCAGTGTCTTGCCGGAACCGGTCGGGCCCAGCAGCAGAATGTTGGACTTGGACAGCTCGATGCCGTCGTCACGCCCGCGCTCGCCGGACTGCACCCGCTTGTAGTGGTTGTAGACCGCCACCGAGAGCGCCTTCTTCGCCTGGTCCTGACCGATGACGTAGGCGTCGAGGAACTCGTAGATCTCCCTCGGCTTCGGCAGACTGTCCCACTTGAGCTCGGAGGACTCGCTGAGCTCCTCTTCGATGATCTCGTTGCAGAGATCGATGCACTCATCGCAGATGTATACGCCGGGTCCGGCGATGAGCTTCTTGACTTGCTTCTGGCTCTTCCCACAGAAAGAGCACTTCAGCAGGTCTCCCCCGTCGCCGATGCGTGCCACCCCAGATACTCCTTTGCGTGGGACCGCCCTGGCTGTCGCGGTCCGTTTCTTCCGACCGGCCCGATACCCGGTACGAAAAGTCATCCCGCTCAGGTTTCGACGTTACCGTCTTCTGAGCCCTCAGTGAGCCCCCTAGCGGCGAGTCGCACCGGAAGGTGCCCAATTGGGCACCGTTCCGGTGCGATGGGCCTCATTAAGAGGCTATGGCCTTGGCGAGCTTCTTGCGTGACGGGATGATGTCGTCGATCAGCCCGTACGCCTTCGCTTCCTCGGCATCGAGGATCTTGTCGCGCTCGATGTCCTTGCGGACGTCGGCGGCGTTCCTGCCCGAATGCCTGGCCAGGATCGACTCCATCTGCGAGCGCATCCGCAGGATCTCGCGCGCCTGGATCTCGATGTCGCTTCCCTGGCCACCGCCCTCGGTCGAGGGCTGGTGAATCAGCATACGGGCGTTCGGCAGGGCGAACCGCTTGCCCGGAGTGCCTCCGGCCAGCAGGATCGCCGCGGCCGAGGCCGCCTGACCGAGGCAGACCGTCTGGATCTCAGGCCGGACGAACTGCATCGTGTCGTAGATCGCCATCATGGCGGTGAACGAGCCGCCCGGCGAGTTGATGTAGATGCTGATGTCGCGATCGGGGTCGATCGACTCCAGCGTCAGCAACTGTGCCATGACGTCGTTGGCCGACGTGTCGTCCACCTGCACGCCGAGGAAGATGATGCGGTCCTCGAACAGCTTGTTGTACGGGCTCATCTCCTTCACGCCATACGACGTGCGCTCGACGAAGGAGGGAACTACATAGCGGCCGTTGATGTCTCCCGGCCGGATCAACTCACTCACCTTTTGCCCCTTCAGGAGACGGCGCCCGTTGAGGGCACCTGCCGAGCGCTGCGCACGACCTGGTCGATGAACCCGTAGTCCTTGGCCTCCTCGGCCGTGAACCAGCGGTCACGGTCGGAGTCGGCCTCGATCTGGTCGAGCGGCTGGCCGGTGTGGAAGGCGATGCGCTCCGCAAGAGTCTTCTTGACGTAGAGCATCTGCTCCGCCTGGATGGCGATGTCGGCGGCGGTGCCGCCGATGCCTCCGGACGGCTGGTGCATCATGATGCGGGCGTGCGGGAGGGCGTAACGCTTGCCCCGCTCGCCGGCGCAGAGAAGGAACTGACCCATGGAAGCGGCCAGGCCCATCGCGACCGTGCACACATCGTTAGGCACATATTCCATCATGTCGTAAATCGCCATGCCGGCGGTCACCGATCCGCCTGGCGAGTTGATGTAGAGCCAGATGTCCCTCTCGGGATCGTCCGCGGCGAGCAACAGCAGCTCGGCGCAGATTCGGTTGGCGATCTCGTCGTTGACCTGGGTGCCCAGCACGATGATGCGCTCACGCAGCAGCCGCTGGTAGAGCTGGTCTTCGAGCCTGAACGAGCCGTTCGGCTGGCTCATCGACTCGGGCCCGGAGCCGGTCGGCTGGTAGAAGGTCGGCGGGCTGGTCACAGCGTCACCTTCCGATGCGTCGTAATCGATTGGCTTTGCTTGTGACCTTAACGCGCGCCGCCTACCGGACATGCCCCCTCCACGTGCTGTTCGCTGACGGCGCATGCTCCCCGGAATGCTCCGGACCTCTTCCGCCAAGCCCGGGACCCGCTTCCCAGTCCCTGTCCACACGGCGTTTCCACGTCCGATCCCGCCGCGCGCCGTGACATCGGCGTCACGGGAGAGAGGTCCCGGGGCACCCGGGAAGTGAGGAGGCGGATGGGGCGTGTCCCAGAACGTGCGCGCCGTACGACCGGAGCACCCGGGAGAGCACTCTCGGAGGACCGCAACGAGAAGTCCGGCCGGAAAGAACTCCCAGGCAGGCAGGAGGACTATGCCGAGAAAACATGGAGCTCTGCCCAGGGCCCTGCGAGCGGGAGACCTGCCGGACACCTCACAGACCGATCCCGCTCTTCCTGCCGCGAACCCGCCACAACGTGCCGGGGCCGGCGTCTGCCCGCGTTCACGTGGGCGCTCAGCTCCACGCGACCGCTCATGAGATCGGCTTTTCAGCTCGGCGGGATCCGCGGGCCCGGGAGGAGACTCCGGCCGCCGGGAAACCCATGAGAGGCCGGGAAAAGACGACGCCTCCGCGGTGCCGGGCACCGCGGAGGCGTCGTGTGCGTCGCGGCGTGCCTTACTTGGCGGCCTCGTCGTCGGCCTTCGCGGCCTCGTCACCGGCGGTCTCCTCGGCGGAGTCCGCACCCTCCTCGTCCTCCTCGACGAGAGGCGCACCGTTGATCTCGGTGTAGATGGCCTTGAGGTCCACCTCTTCGCCCGCCTCGTCGGTCACCTTGGCCGCGTCACCCACGACGCTCTTGGCCTTGTCACGGACGATCTCGACCATCGCCAGCGTGAGCTGGTCGTTGTCGGCCAGGTGCTGGGCGAGCGTGTTGGGGGCGACGTTCATCTGCATGGCGCGGCGCACGACGAAGTCGGTCAGCTCCTGCTCGCTGACGCCGAGCTCCTCGGACTTGACGATCTTGTCGAGCACGAAGCCGGTCTTGATCGCCTTGGCGGCGCCCTCGTCGAACTCGGCGTAACGCTCTTCCTCAGTGGTCTGGTAGAGGCGGAAGTACGCCTCCTTGCTCAGGCCACTCTCGGCGATCTGGTGCTCGAGGTTGTGCTTGCGGTTGTCGACCTCCGCCTTGAACGCGCTGTCCGGGATCGGAATGTCGATCTTGGCGAGGAGGGCCTCCAGGGCGTTCTCGCGAGCCTGGACGACCTGGTCGATCAGCTTGGTGCGGCGCACCTGCTCGCGGACGCTGTCCTTGAGCTCGTCGAGGGTGTCGAACTCGCTGGCCAGCTGGGCGAACTCGTCGTCCAGCTCGGGGAGGACCTTCTCCTTGACGTTCTTGATGGTGATGGTCACCACGGCGTCCTCACCGGCGTTCTGGCCGCCGACCAGGCTGGTGGTGAACTCCTTGACGTCACCGGCGGCCATGCCGGCCAGCGCGTCGTCCAGGCCCTGCAGCACCGAGCCCGCGCCGACCTCGTAGGAGACGTCGTTGGCCTGCTGCTCCTCGATGTTCACACCGTCGATCGCGGCGGCCAGGTCCATGACGACGTAGTCGCCGTTGGCCGCGGGGCGCTCGACGCCGGTCAGCGTGGCGAAACGCTGGCGCAGACCGTTGAGCTGGGCCTCGACGTCCTCGTCGGACACCTGGGCGACCGGGACGGTGACCTCGATGCCCGCGTAGTCGGGGACGTCGAAGTTCGGGCGGACGTCCACCTCGGCGGTGAACTCGACCTGCTCGCCGTCATCGATCTTGGTGACCTCGATGTTCGGCTGGCTGACCGGGAAGATGTCGCTCTCGTCGACGGCCTGGCCGTACAGCTTCGGCACCGCGTCGTTGAGGGTCTCCTCCAGCACCACCGCGCGGCCGAAGCGCTGCTCGATGATCCGGGCCGGAACCTTGCCGGGGCGGAAGCCGGGGACGCGCACCTGCTGCGCGACCTTCTTGTACGCCGCCTGCAGGCTCTCGCCGAGCTCCTCGAACGGCACCTCGACAGTGAGCTTGACCCGGGTCGGGCTGAGCTCCTCGACAGCGGTCTTCACGGGGTGGTCTCCTTGATCAAGCTTCGAGTGATCGCGGGCGCGTCAAGTCGTACGGCTACCGCGGCAAGCTCGCGCGCCGCGCCCACATGAGCGGTACCGGGCACAGCCATCCAGACATGCGAGATTAGGGCATGCTCCGCTGTGGCGGGTGTCCAGCGCCGCTGGCCAGTCTAGGGCAGACCTGCACCTCGGAGCGACCGGCGCTTGTTCAGTTCTCCTTGATGATTCGTCGCAGGATGTCAGTCGTCTCCCCCGGAGTGGTGCTGACCGCGCACAACCGCTCCATGACCTCGCTGTAGCGGTCGACCTCTTCGCGTTTGTCCAGGTAGAGGGCGCTGGCGAGCTGCTCCACGTAAACCACGTCAGGAAGCTCGTTGTCCTGAAAGCGCAGCACGCTGAAGGCTCCGCCCTCAGCGCTGTGGCCGCCGAAACTGAACGGCATGACCTGAATCGTGATGTTGGGCTGGCGCATGAGGTCAAGCAAATGCTCCAGTTGCGCGCGTGCTACGTCCGCGCCGCCGATGGGGCGCCGTAGCGCGGCCTCGTCGATGACAGCCCAGAAGAACGGCCCGTCCGACCGTTCGAGAACCTGCTGACGCTGCATCCGCAGGTCGACGCGGCGCGCGATCTCCTCGGGGGAGATGCCCGCGCTGCCCGCGGTGATGACGGCGCGGGCGTACTCCTTCGTCTGGAGCAGGCCGGGCACGAACTGCACCTCGTAGGTGCGGATCCGGGAGGCCGCCTCCTCCAGGCCGACGTAGGTCTGGAACCACGAGGGCAGCAGGTCGTTGAAGCGGTGCCACCAGCCGGGCTCGTTGGCCCTGAGCAGCAGCTCCATGATGGCGGCCCTGGCCTCCTCGTCCTCGACGCCGTAGAAGGTGAGCAGGTCCGTGACGTCGCGCTCCCTCAGGCCGACCCGGCCGAGCTCCATTCTGCTGATCTTGGACTCGGAGCCGCGGATCAGATGACCCGCCTCCTCACGCGACAGGCCCTTGGCCTCGCGAAGCCGACGCAGTTGGGAGCCCAAGAGAATACGCAGAGCTGTGGGACCCGAGCCCGGTTGAACCTGCGTCACTTCGCCTCCCTCTGTACTTGGGCCAGCGCACACAGTGTCACCACTTCCAGGCGCCATGACAAGGTCTCAACTCCGTGTCCGGTTCGACAATCTCTCGTGGTAACCGCCCATGCGGCTGCACATTGCAACTGCACGTGCATTTGGGTCTTGCAGCAGACGTTCCGGTGACCCATGATGGCCTAGTGCATATTGGGCTTATGGTGCACAAGCTCTGAAAACTCACAACCGGCACGGAGACTCACGATGACAGCGGGAGGTACCGGCAGGATGGTGGAGGAGCCAAAATCGGCTGCCGGCTACCTGCAGGCGACTCGCGAGGTGAGCTTCGACGAGCTTCTCGCGGCCGACCACTCTGACGCCACGGCGTGTCCGCTGCCGCGTCAGGCGGACTCCGTGAAGACGGCCCGGGATGTGACCAGATCGACACTGAACGACTGGGGCCTGTCCGAGCTGAGCGACGACGCGGCGCTGGTGGTCTCGGAGCTGGTGACCAACGCGGTCCGTTACGCGCTGTGCCCGCCCAGCAAGGTCGAGACCAACCCGATCACCCTGGTGCTCCTTCATCTGTCCCCCCATGTGCTCCTGGCCGTCGCCGACCCCAGCGACGAGGTCCCGACCCCCAAGGAGCCGGACTTCATCTCGGAGAACGGCCGCGGGCTCTACATCGTGGAGACCTACAGCAAGTGCTGGGGCTGGGACCACCTCAACCGCGGCGGCAAGGCCGTCTGGGCCCTTTTCAGCGGCACCCCCTGATCGCAGCGGCGCACCGAGCCGCCTCCCGGCGCCAAAGCACCGTGGAACCCCGAGTTCCCGAATGATCCGGATGCAGCCTCCCCTTCGTTGAAGCCCCGGATCCACCTGTCACCGCGGCATGTGTGTCGCCCCCGCCTCTCAGCGCGGGCCAGGCCCTGCTCTCGGCGCGCGCCCCCGGCATCGCCGAAGAACGCTCCCTTGACATCCTCCCGGCCCCGAAAGGACCGGGATTCCCGGCCGAAACCGGGAGGTTCGCGGTTCACAGCCCCGCCCAACGGCTGGAGGGCTCCCCGCGCTGCCACCCCATGCCCTGGGGCGGTCACACAACGCCAGCTTGGTTATCACTGACTCACTCAACGTAACAAGTCCCGCCGAGAAAAACCGGAGAACACCATGAGGGACCGTCCCGCATTTCCCCCCCGTCCTGAAGGACGGGGCATCCATGCTGGAGAAACGTGGTGAAACAGAGCCGAGAAGGAAAGAGGCCGATCCAGGATCGGATCGGCCTCTGACCAGCGTCGGGGTGACAGGATTTGAACCTGCGGCCCCCTGCTCCCAAAGCAGGTGCGCTACCAAACTGCGCCACACCCCGTCCGTCGGGTGCGCGCACGCTCCGGATCTCCGGTACGCTTACGCCCTGACGACCGGATGAAGTCTAGACCAGACTGACACCGGCTCGCGCGGACGTAGCTCAATGGTAGAGCCCCAGTCTTCCAAACTGGCTACGCGGGTTCGATTCCCGTCGTCCGCTCAGATGACGAAAGGCCAGGTCATCCCACTCGGGAGGACCTGGCCTTTCGATCTTCAGAAAGATTTTTCGATCTCCCGTGCCACCCGCGTGCCATCGGCTCTTTTCGTGTCCTTCGTCACACCGTTCTCGCGTGCCCTGCCAAACCGTGATCGGCGAGTTCGCGCCCGACCCGATCCACGCGGGCAGGCTGCGCTACCCCGGCATGTCGCCCCTGCTGTCGCACATGTACGAGCTTGGTCTGTTCGAGGCGGTCGCGATGGGTCCGGCCGAACGCTTCGAGACGACCGTGCGTTTCACCGGGACTGAGAGGGGCGTCCCGGCGCCGGAGTCCGCCCACGCGCTGTGGTGCGGGGAGGCCGGTGAGCCGAAAGTCCCGCCGACCGCGCTGTGCGGGCACGGCCATTTCGACCTGAACGCCTGCGACCGCTACCTGTCTGGAAGGATGAAGGACTTCGCGCCGCCCCGCGACCGGATCGAGGCGGCGGCGGCCGGGCTGACCTGCCGGCAGGCGTCCCCTCCCACGGGACGAGCGGCACGAGGGCGTGAGGGCGCGGGAATCCGGCGGATACCGAGTTCGGAAACTTCCGGCACTGGGCTTACGCTGCGGAGAAATATCAAGAAATCTATGTCAAACGCGGATGCTAGATATAGATCATTCTTTACGATTCTCCATGAACGGCAGTCAAGTCACACCGGAGGGAACGTGGCGGGGTTCGACGGCGTCATCATCGGCCGCGCGAGCGGCCATCCCGGCGGATCGGGTCCGGTGACCTTCCGCCGCGAGGGCGCCCGCGCCACCGTAGGGAACCCGGGAGCCGCCGCCCACGGTCTGCGAGGCCAAGAGCTGTGGTGGAGCGAGTGAACCGCCGTTTCGTCGCCAAGGACCCTGCGTCGTCGACGCCCCGGATGAGCAGCCCCGCGACCATGCACGAACAGCTCTCGCTGCTCAACGCGGCGAGCAAGCGGATCGGCAGCACGCTGGACATGTTCGAGACCGGCAGGGAGCTGATGGACGTCGCCGTACCGCGCTTCGCGGACGCGGCGGGCATCCTGGTGCAGGACCGGCTGCTGGCCGAAGGGGAGTTCGCGCAGCGCAGCATCGACGGCTCCGCGATGGTGCGCCGGATCGCCGTCGGCGTCTCCAGCACGACGCCGGATGACTACGCCGACGCGTTCCCGGTGGACGAGGTCGTCAGCTACGCGGCGTGGACGCCGTACGCCAGATGCATGGCCACCGGCAACCCGATCCTCTACCCCCGCCTCGGCCGCAGGACCTCGGAGGAGATCGGACGGTCCTGGAAGCGCGAGTCGGTCTCCAGGGTGCTGGAGGACAGCTCGTTCCTGGTGGTTCCGCTGAAGGCGAGAGGTCGGGTGCTCGGCTTCGTCATCTTCACCCGCAGGCCGGACAGCGAGCCCTTCGACGAACAGGATGTGAACCTCGCCGAGGAACTGGCGGCCAGGACCGCGGTCTGCCTCGACAACGCCAGGCTCTACAACCGCGAGCGCCGTACCGCGCTGACCCTGCAGAGCAGCCTGCTCCCCGCCGACCTCTACCAGCCGCTCGGCCTGACGATCGCCTCCCGCTACCTGCCCGCGAGCGACCTGGTTGGGGTCGGCGGCGACTGGTACGACGTGATCCCGCTGCCGGGGTGCCGGGTCGCCCTCGTGGTCGGCGACGTGATGGGGCACGGCATCAGGGCCGCCGCGACGATGGGCCAGCTCCGCACGGCCGCCCGCACGCTGGCCAGCCTCGACCTCTGCCCCGCCGAGGTGCTCTTCCGGCTCAACCGGATGAGCCAGGACCTGGACACCACCCAGATCGCGACCTGTGTCTACGCCACCTACGACCCGGTCACGCGGGCCTGTGTGATCTCCTGCGCGGGGCACGTGCCCCCCATCCTCGTACGGCCGGGCGGCGAGACCGAGCTGCTCGAGCTTCCCCCCGGTCTCCCCCTGGGCATCGGCAACGAACCGTTCGAGAGATGCGAGCTGGTGCTTCCGCACGACTCGGTCCTCGCCTTCTACACCGACGGCCTGGTCGAGAGCCGCGAACGGGACATCGACGAGGGCATCGGCATGCTGCGCGATCTGCTCACCGGGGGGCGGCGGGATCTGGAGGAGCTCTGCGACCTCACGATAGGCGCGCAGCGCCCCGGGCATGAGCGCGACGACATCGCGCTCCTGCTGGCCAGGGTGCGTGAGCTCGGTGAGAACGACGTCGTCGACCTCCTGCTTCCCTCAGAACCCCGCTCCGCGGGGCGGGCCCGCGCCTTCGTGCGCGCCACGCTCGCCGAATGGCGGCTCGACGCGATCGCAGACACCGTCGAGCTCATGGTCAGCGAGCTGGTCGCCAATGCCGTCGAGCACGGCTCGGGCGGCGTCGGGCTGCGCCTGCTGCGCGGCCCGACGCTCGTGTGCGAGGTGACCGACTCTTCCTCGGTGCTGCCGGTCATGCGTGATGCGGGCAGCGAGGACGACACGGGCCGGGGGCTCAGCCTTATCAACTGGCTCGCCCACCGGTGGGGCTCCCGCCCGACCGAGAAGGGCAAGGTCGTCTGGGTTGAGCAGCGGTTACCGTGAAGGTCAGGAAAGCGCTCTGCGCCTGAGGGCGGGCAGCCGCTGGGCCGCCCTCAGGGCCGTTCTGAAGCCGCCCCTGGCTAGACGGCTCTCGTTGACGAACTGCCTGGCCGCCATGAGCGATCTGCGCACGGCGGCGAAGCCGTACTCGCGCATCTCGGCCTCGTAGCCCGCGATGGCCGTGACCGGGTCCCCTTCGCCGCTCAGCGCGCGGGCGAGCAGGCAGGCGTCACGCAGGGCGATGTTGGCTCCGATGCCGCGCATCGGGGTCATGCTGTGCACGGCGTCGCCGAGCAGGGTGATGTTCGTCGCGGGCCAGGGGGCGATCGGCACCGAGGTGCGGATCGGCAGCAGGGAGACCGTCTCCGGGGTCGAGTCGGTGACCAGCCGCCGCAGGTCGGGGTGCCAGCCCGCGATCATCCGGGCCACGGTGTCCCTGAGGTGCTCGCCGGTCATGCCGGAAAGGCCGTCGGGGAAACGTCCGCCCGCCGCACCGAAGACCCACATGACGTAGTCGCCGGTGTTGTCGAACAGCGCGCCCGGCTGCTCGGTGCGCCCGATCCCCGAGGTCGGGACCGAGCCCCCGAGGTACTTGATCTCCTCGATGTCGTTGAATTCCTGGGGCGCGGTGAACATGCCGCATCCTTTGGGAGGGATGACCATGTTCGGCCCCCGCCAGAGCCGGGGGGCGACCAGGTCGCGTGTCTCGTCGGTGAGCGGGAACTTGCCGGCGACGGTGAGGATGCCGGTGTCGATCCGCGGGGCGTGTGGGAGATATTGCTTCCTGACTCGTGAGTTGCCGCCGTCCGCGGCCACCACGATGTCCGCGGTCTCGGCTGTCCCGTCGGCGAAGTGCAGGGTGATGGTGCCGTCCTGCTCACGGGTGTAGCGCTCGTAGATCCTGCCGAACCTGACGACGTCCGAGAGCCCGGACAGCAGCACCTGGCGGAGCGTGATCCGACTGACAGAGTGGTGGTTGTCCAGCGGGTCGGGCCTGTGCGGGGTTTCGAGCAGCAGCAGGCGTCCCATCTTCTCGGTGAGGAAGCCGAAATCCTGCCCGCTCTTGCCCGCTGTCGCCAGGAACGCCTCCCACAGTTCTCGTGGCAGACACTCGTGAAGCGCGCGGGCGCCCGCGGGGTCGATGTGGATGCGGTAGCCCTGGAGCCGGTCGGCGGGGGTGCGGTCTCGCTCATAGACCGTCACGTCCACGCCCGCCCCGCGCAGCCCCTGCGCGAGACAGAGGCCGCCGATGCCACCGCCGATGATCGCCACTCGCGAGTTCGTCATACCTCACTATCGACCACTGCCGACCGGACGGGCGGCGGTAGCACTCCGCTCCCCTCCCCCGCCGCCCGTCCGCACGATCCGCGCCGCGGGCCGTATCGCCAGAGGCAGATGTACGGCGGCGCCACCCCCCTGAGCCGTTCCCTGGACTCGCGAAGAGCCGTGAGAGGACCGGGTGCAGGCGGGCATGGAGCACACAGCCGCGCACGCAGCCGCGCACACAGCCGAGCACGCAGCCGCGCACGCGGCAAAGATTCGTTTAGGCTCCTGCTCCCGGCGGGATAGGGGGCGCCGGGTAGGAGCCGGGCAACGCATGGCATGGCGGTGCGTCGCATGACATGGTCTGGCCGGGGGGACATGTGGGGGCGGCGAACGCACCGGGAGCGCGGGCCCTGCTGTCGCTCGTCCTGCCCGCGCTGGTGGTCGGCACGGCCTGCAGCCTGCTCCTGCTGGTGATCGACCATCTGTCGGAGCGGCTGCAGGAGGCCCTCTGGCAGGGCCTGCCTGCCCTGCTGGGCGTGGACGGCTCCACGGGGTGGTGGACGGTAGGCGTCCTGACTCTCACCGGGGTGGCCGTCGGCCTGCTGCTGTGGAAAGTGCCCTCGGGCCCCGATCCCGCGACCGAGGAGCTGATCGGGCGGCCACTGCCACCGGTCGTGGTACCGGGGATGCTCGTGGCGGCGGTGCTGACCCTCGCCGGAGGGGTCAGTCTCGGTCCGGAGAACCCGGTCACCGCGACCAACGTCGCGCTTGCGATCGCCCTGGGCACCCGGCTGCTGCCGGATGTCACTCATCGCGTCTGGCTGGGACTGGCGGCGGCGGGAACCGTGGGAGCGCTGTTCGGCACCCCGGTCGCCGCCGCGCTGCTGTTGTCAGAGGCGATGACCTCACCGGGCGAGGGGGAACTCTGGGACCGGTTGTTCGCACCGTTGGTCTCGGCGGGGGCCGGTGCGGTGACGACGGTGGTCGTCGCCAGCCCGACGATGTCTCTCGGCCTTCCCGACTACGCGGGCGCGCGTCTGACCGACCTGGTCACCGGGGCGGTCGTCGCGGTCTGCGGGACGCTGCTCGGCCTGGCGGCGGTCTACGCGTTCCCGCACGTGCACCGGTTCTTCCGTCTTCTCGGCCATCCGGTCGCGCGGCTCACCGCAGGCGGCCTGGTACTCGGCCTGCTCGGCGTCGTGGGAGGCCGGATCACCCTGTTCAAGGGCCTCACCCAGATGAAGGAGCTGACGGCGGACGTCGCCGCCTACACCGCCGGCGGACTCGCGCTGATCGCCGCCGTAAAGACGGTCGCGCTGCTGGTCGCCGCCACCTGCGCGTTCGTGGGCGGGCGGATCTTCCCCGCGGTGTTCGTCGGGGTCACGCTCGGGCTGCTGGCGAGCACCCTGGCCCCCGCGGTCCCGGTGACGCTGGCGGTCGCCTGCGCGGTCCTCGGCGTTGTGCTGGCGATCACCCAGCAGGGCTGGCTGAGCCTGTTCATGGCAGCCGTCGTGGCGGCCGACATCGACCTGCTGCCCGTGCTGTGCGTCGTCCTGCTGCCCACCTGGCTGATCGTGACGGGAAGGCCAAAGATGATCGTTCGCGAGCCCGCGTGACCCCCGGACCTCAGCCCCGGGCTATCCGCGGGTGGGGGCGTGCCCGCTGACCAGCGGGATGGCCCAGCGGGTCTCCGGGTCCGCGTCGATCAGCAGCGCGCGGGCGAAGGCGCTGAGCGGCACCGCCAGGATCGCCCCCAGGGCGCCGAGCACATAGACCCACACGAAGAGCGACAGCATGGTGATCGTGGTCGACAGGCCCGCGGACTCGCCCACGAACTTGGGCTGGATCAGCGACTGGATGACGAAGTTCAGCACCGAGTAGACGACCACGACGGCGAGCGCCGCACCCGGTCCCGAGTCCAGCAGCGCGAGCAGCGTTGGCGGGACGAGCCCGACGACGAACCCGACATTGGGGATGTAGTTGGTGATGAACGCCAGCAGTCCCCAGAGCAGCGGGAGCGGCACACCCATGATCCACAGTGCGATGGCGTCCAGGACCGCCACGATGAGCCCGAAGACGGTGGAGACGATCAGATAGTTGCAGGTTCCCCTGGCGAACCCGCCCAGTGCCTCGACCAGGTGGGGCCGCGCGGAGCCGAGAGCTCTGATCGCGTCGTGCGTCAGGGGCGCGTCGAGGCTCATCCCGAAGATCAGCAGCACGATCACGACGAACGCGGAGCCGATGCCGAGCAGGCCGCCGAGGAAGCCCTGCGCCAGGCCGATCAGCGAACCGAGGTCCAGCTTGCCGAGCATCGCGCTGACCTGCTCCTGGGTGATGCCCAGGTGGGCGAGTTGCCGGGTGATCGAGCCGATCAACTGCTGGTATCGGCCGGCGTAGGCCGGGAGCAGCGCCACGAGCTGCGCGACCGAGACGACCAGTGAACCGACCAGCACGATGAGCAGCAGGAGAATCGTCAGCAGCGGGACCGTGACCAGCACCCATGTCCTCGCGCCCCTGTGGCGCAGCCAGGCGCGCAGCGGGCTGACCGCGATGATGAGGACGAGCGCGAGGAAGGCCGGGCCCGCGATGCCGGCGACCGCCCTGACCCCGGCCAGTGCGACCACCGTGGCCGCCGTTCCGACCAGCAGTCTCAGGCCACGTGACGTTCCCGCACCCGCGGTCGCTTGCACCATGCTGACACTATGTCGCGACCTGCTCGCATGGAGTGCTCACCGCGCCGGAACGCCGCACGGCGGCCACAGCACCGCGCGGCACCGCGCTGCACCGAACAGCCCCGTACGGCACCGCCGAACACCACCCGGCGCCCCGATGCCCCGATGCCCCAGCCGTCCGGTACGGCCCGTATCGCCGGTCACGCCCTACAAGCGCGATGACTACTGGCCTCCCAGGAGTTACGGTCGAGATGAGGACCTGGGGAGGGCATGATGACCATCGACATACGCGAGGCCTACCGCCGTGCGCTGGACGATTTCGGCGCTCTCGTGCACAGGATCACCCCCGAACAGTGGCAGAACAGGACGCCCTGCGTGGACTGGGACGTACGCGCCCTGGTCAACCATGTGGTCGGCGAGAACCTATGGGCTCCCGAGCTGCTCGGCGGACGGACCGCCGCCGAGGTGGGCGACGCCTTCGACGGCGATCTGCTCGGCGACGACCCGTTGAAAGCGTTCGACACCTCGGCGGTCGCCGCCGTCCAGGCCGCGTGCGACGAGGGGGCCCTGGCCCGTGTCGCACGCCTGTCTTTCGGAGACGTTCCCGGTAAGGAGTATGTCACCGAGCTGTTCGCGGACGCCCTCATCCACACCTGGGACCTGGCCAGGGCGATCGGCGCCGACGAGCGGCTCGATCCGGAACTGGTCGAGGCCTGCGCGACGTGGTTCACGGGTGCGGAGCCCGGTTACCGCCAGGCGGGGGTGATCGGGGAGCAGCAGCCCGTCTCCTCCGACACCGACGCCCAGACCCGTCTGCTCGCCTCGTGGGGCCGCCGCGGCTGACGGGCTCGGGACTCCTCACCCCCGGGACGGTCTCGGCTAACGGGCCGTCGGGCGTTTGCCGTGGTTGGCCCTGCGCTTCCTGCGGGCACGGCTTTTGCGTGCTCGTTTGCCCATGCGCGCCACTCCTCTCACGGACCCGCCCGAGTTTTCCCGGGGTCCGGCTTTCACGTTCCTCCCGGAGCGGCTGCCGTACAAGGCCCAAGGAACGACGCCGTGCGGACGCCGGAGCACGGGCGCGGGGGTGCTTCTAGGCTTCCTTCGCATGAGCGAGAAGCTGATGGACCGCTGGCGGTCCCTGACCGGAGCCGAGGCGGACCACCTCGGCAGGGAACTGATCTCCCGGTACGGCGAGCCGCACCGCAGATATCACACGGCGACACACCTCGAGGCCGTGCTGGCCCACATCGACGCGTTGGCCGGCCACGCGGTCGATCCGGACCTGGTACGGCTCGCGGCCTGGTTCCACGATGCCGTCTACGATCCCCGGCGCGGCGACAACGAGGAGCGCAGCGCCAGGCTGGCCGAGCGCGCGCTCCCCGAGCTGGGGATGCCCGCGGAGGCGGTGGGCACGGTCGCCAGGCTGGTCAGGCTCACGCTTACGCACGCCCCTGAGCCGGGGGACGCCGACGGGGCCGTGCTGTGCGACGCCGACCTGGCGATCCTGGCCTCCTCCCCCGAGGACTACGCGGCCTACACGGCCGCGGTGCGCGAGGAGTACTCCTTCGTCCCCGACGAGGCCTTCAGGGAGGGCAGGGCCGCCGTGCTGCGCTCGTTGCTCGACCTTCCGGTGATCTTCCACATCGCCGACTTCGAGGCGCGGGCACGGGCGAACATCCACGCCGAGCTTGAGCGACTGTGAGCGATTATTCCCCATGAACCAACATCTCACCCAGGTTCTTCTGTGGTAATTTGCTGGAATCTGGTGGATTAAGGAGTGGGTCAATGCTCGCCCAGCAGCGGCAGCAGGCGATTCTCGAGCGGGTGCGCGGCAGCGGCGGGGTCAGGGTCGCCGACCTGGTCCGCGAGTTCGGCGTGTCCGACATGACGATCCGCAGGGATCTCGAGGTGCTGGCCGAGCGCGGCCTTGTGGAGAAGGTTCACGGCGGGGCAACGGCCGCGGGGCCCGGCTCGACCGAGGAGCCCGGATTCACCGCCAAGTCGGCGCGCCAGCAGCCGGAGAAGGAGGCGATCGCCCGGCACGCAGCCGGGCTCGTCAGGCCCGGCACGGCCATCGCGCTCTCCGCGGGGACCACCACCTGGACGCTCGCCCACTTCGTGGTCGACGTGCCCGAGCTGACCGTGATCACCAACTCGATCCGGATCGCCGAGGTCTTCCACCGCTCCCCGCGCGCCGACCGCACCGTGGTGCTGACCGGAGGAGTGCGCACCCCGTCGGACGCGCTGGTCGGCCCGGTGGCCGTCGCGGCCATCAGGGGGCTCCACGTGGACACCCTGTTCCTCGGCGTGCACGGAATGAGCGTCCGGGCCGGGTTCACCACGCCCAACCTGCTGGAGGCCGAGACCGACCGTGAGCTGGTCGCCTCGGCGCACCGCCTGGTCGTGCCCGCCGACCACACCAAGTGGGGGACGGTCGGGATCAGCACGATCGCCGCGCTGACCGAGGCCCACGTCCTGATCACCGACTCGGGCCTGGCGGAAGAGGCCTGCGACGAGCTCGCCGCCAGGGTCGGCGAGCTCGTCGTCACCGAGTCGCGGCGGGAGAGCGAGGCACAGGACCGATGAAACGCACGATTACCCGGCTGGCGGACGGACGCGAGCTGTTCTACTTCGATCGGCGGGACGACGCGGACCGCAGCGCGGCCGACGAGCGCGATCTGCCACCCCGCCCCGTCGCCTCCGAGCTGCGCTACGACCCGCTCACCGAGGAGTGGATCGCGGTCGCGGGGCACCGCCAGGACCGCACGTTCCTGCCGCCCGCCAGCGAGTGCCCGCTGTGCCCGTCCGCCCCCGGCCGCCCGACCGAGATTCCCTCCCCCTCGTACGACGTGGTCGTCTTCGAGAACCGCTTCCCCTCCTTCTCCGCGAACCTGGGCACGTACTCACAGGTCGGCGGCCTGAGCGAGGTCCGGCCCGGCGTGGGCAGGTGCGAGGTCGTCTGCTTCACCCCGGAGCACGACTCCTCCTTCGCCGAGCTCTCACCCGGCCGGGTCGAACTGGTGATGGAGGCCTGGATCGACCGTACGGCGGAGCTTTCCGCGACGCCCGGGGTCGAGCAGGTGTTCTGCTTCGAGAACCGCGGAGCGGAGATCGGCATCACCCTGGCCCACCCGCACGGCCAGATCTACGCCTACCCCTACGTGACCCCACGTACCCGGCTCTCCCTGGACGCGGCGCGACGCCACAGGGAGCGAACCGGAGGCAACCTCTTCGCCGACGTGCTCGCCGCGGAGCGGGAGGCCGGGATCCGCGTGGTCGCGGCGAACGAGCACTGGACGGCGTTCGTGCCCGCCGCGGCCCGCTGGCCGGTCGAGGTCCACCTCTATCCGCACCGCCAGGTGCCCGGCCTCGGCGCGCTCGACCGCGCGGAGCGCGCGGCGTTCGGGCCGCTCTACACCGAGGTGCTGCGCCGCCTCGACGGACTTTTCGGGGTGCCGATGCCGTACGTCTCCGCCTGGCACCAGGCGCCGGTGAACATCGGCCGGGAGCTGTCGTACGCGCACCTGGAACTGTTCAGCATCCGCCGCGCACCGGACAAACTCAAATATCTCGCCGGGTCCGAGTCGGCCATGGGGGCTTTCGTAAACGACGTCCTCCCCGAGGAGACCGCCCGGCGCCTGCGCGCCGTTATCACGAAATGATCACCACTTGGTCTCGTCTTGGGGTCGCATGACCTCTCATTTACCACTACTATCCTCACGCATCGGACAAACAGTTCGATATGCCTAATCTCAGGCGCCTCGCCTGAGAGCCGGGGACCCATGCATTTGGGGTGAACCACTTCGGTGGAAGGGCTTCCTCCAGCCCGAACCCGTCAGCTAACCCGGCCGGCGTGAGGAGAGGAGAGCTGTGGCGGCTCTGTCCCCCATGTTCCGTCGCCATGCGGTCGTGACCGTTTCCCTGGTCTCGGCCCTCACGTTCACCCTCGGCGCGGCGGGCACGGCCAACGCCGCGCCCAAGCCGAAGGAGTCCCAGCTCCGCACCGAGCTGGCCCAGCTCACCAAGAAGGTCGACAGGCTCATCGAGGCCTACGCGGCCAAGCGGGAGTCGCTGAGAAAAGCACAGAAAGCCGAGGAGGCCGCCAGAGCCGACCTGCGCAGAGCCGAGGAGGCCTACGCGGAGGCGGGCAGGCAGGTCGACTCCATCGCCCAGCTCCGCTACCAGAGCGGCACTCTCGATCTGCCCTCCATGCTGTTCGCCCCGACCATGGGCGGCGCCGCCGTCATGGAACAGCTCACCGCCCAGCAGAGTGCCTACCTGCAGGGTTTCGCCAGAAGCCGGGATCTCATGAAACAGGCCGCGGACAAGGCGGCCCTGCTCACCGAACAGATCGGACAGGAGGCCAAGGCGGTGCAGATCCAGCGTGCGGACGCGGAGAAGGTGATCCGCGCTATCGAGGACAAGCTCGACCAACTCGTTCCCACGGGCAGCGGGCGCCGCTCCGACGGCAGCTGGGCTCCCCAGCTGCCGACCGGCGAGGACAACATCACCGACCGCACGCGGATCATGCGCGAGACCATCGGACAGACCTTCAAGCTGCCCCACGAGGTGGGCTGTTACCGGGCGGAGAACGACGGTGGCGAGCACCCGCTCGGCCGCGCCTGTGACTTCATGATGAGCACCGGCGGCTCCCTGCCCACGGCGGACAACGTCAGGCTCGGCGACGAGATAGCCGCCTGGGCCCTCAAGAACAAGGACAGGCTCGGCGTCAAGTACGTGATCTGGCGTCAGCGCATCAACACGGGCTCCGGCTGGCGTGCCATGTCGAACCGGGGCGGCATCACCGCCAACCACTACGACCACGTCCACATCTCGATGTACTGACGCCGAGCGGGGAAGACCCGGACCTCCGCCGCCCTCGTCGCTCCCGTCGCCTCCGGGCTCCGGGACGAAGGGGGCGGGCGGTGACTGACGACGATCACATGCGCGCCCCAGCGGCTCCTCGGACAGGCGTCTCGGAGCACGAGGCGGGCGCAGGGCGGGCGCGGGGCGGGCGCGGGGCGGGCGCGGGGCGGGCGCGGGGCGGGCGCGGTAAAACCGCATGACAACGGTCGCGCCCCGGGACAGGATTGGATCCCGTGACCGATGACCGCATTGATCCGCCCTTCATCGCCGACGAGGCGACCATGCTGTACGCGTGGCTTGACTGGCACCGGGAGACCCTGGCCGTCAAGTGCGCCGGGCTGTCACAGGAACAGCTCAGCCTGCGCCCCTGCGCACCGTCGACGCTGTCCCTGCTGGGCCTGGTCCGCCACATCACCGAGGTGGAGCGCTATTGGTTCCGCAACATCCTCAACGGTGAGGAAAACCCGCCGCTCTACTGGAACGAACAGTATCCCGACGGTGACTTCGACCGGCTGGACTCCTGCACGGCCGAGGAGGCTCTCACCCGCTGGCGCGCCGAGATCGAGGGCGTCCGCGAGCTCTACACCGGGCTCTCCCTGGACACCCTGGGCGGGCAGCAGCGCGGAGGAGAGGACGTCTCGCTGCGGTGGATCCTCGTCCACATGATCGAGGAGTACGCCCGGCACAACGGCCACGCCGACATCATCCGCGAGCAGATCGACGGCGTCACTGGAGAGTAGTGCTCGCGGCCGTCTCCTCGATCGCCTCCGCGATGAGCCGGTCGAGGCCCGCCAGATCGGGCGGGCAGGCCGCACTCGCCTCGGCGAAGCGGGTGAGCAGCCTGGCGAAGGTCTCCCGATCCGCCTCGTCCCAGTCGGCGATCAGGCCGTCCACGTAGGTCCGCCGGGAGGCGACGACCACCTCCAGGACACGCCGTCCCCTCGGGCTCAGCCTCAGCCGGGCCCGTCTGGCGTCCACCTCGGACTCCTCTCGCTCGACGAACCCCGCGCCGATCGCGTCGTTGACCAGCCTGCTGGCGGTCGAGGGGTCGACGTCCAACTGCTCGGCGACCGCGCCGACGGTCACCTCGGGAACGTCCAGGCTCAGCTTGTGCACGGCGTGCACAACCATCACGTTCGACATCTGCACCGACCGCTGCGGGTCCGCGGCCTTGCGCGTGCGCAGCGGCCGCGCCCAGATCCGGCGCAGCCGGAACAGCGCCACGTCGATCGCCGCCCCCGGCGTCCCGTCCTTCACGGCGTAACCTTACCGGCGCGCGGCCTCAACGGCGGATATGGCCCGCACGGGCGCACGTGCCCTGCCCGCCGGGCTCAGCCGGACAGGCGGACCGGGTTGACCAGGTCGGCGTACATCAGCAGTCCCGCCATGATGACCATCACGAAGGCGATCGCGTAGGTCAGTGGAAGCGCCTTGGCGATGTCGACGTGCCCGGGAAGGGGACGGCGGGTCACCCGGGCGAAGGCGCGCTTGAGCCCCTCCCACAGGCCGCCCGCGATGTGACCGCCGTCGAGCGGAAGCAGCGGGACCAGGTTGAACAGGCCGATCGCCAGGTTGAACCCCGCGAGGAGGTTGATGAAGGTGACGATCTTGTTCTCCAGCGGGGCCGCGGAGGCCGCGATCTCCCCGCCGATACGGCCGGCGCCGATGATGCCGATCGGGCCGTTCTTGTCGCGCTCCTGACCGGAGAAGGCGGCGTTCCAGACGCCGACCATCTTCTCGGGGAAGCGCAGCAGCGAACCGGCGGTCGCCGAGGTGAGGTTCCACATCTGGGTGGTCACGGCTCCGAGGCTCTGCCGTTCGACGACCGTCGTGGGGCTGACCCCCAGGTAGCCGACGGCCTTGTCGATCTTGCCCGGCTCGTCCAGCGACTCCCGGTCCTGGGCGATGAGGGTGGCGTTCAGGGTCATCGGCTGCCCGGCCCGCTTGATCCCGATCGCGACGGTCCCCGCGCCGTGGCCGCGGATGGCCCGTGTCGCCGCCTCCCAGGTCGCGGTCGGCTTGCCCGCGACCGACACGATGACGTCACCCGGTTTGAGGCCGGCCGCCGCGGCGGGGCTCGGCTTGTCGGCCGAGGTGCACGTGGCGTTCTTGGCGTACTCGGCGGTGGTCTTCACGCACGCGGGGACCGAGGCGACCTGCGTCTTCTGCACGGCGACGCCGAAGCCCATCATCACGACGGCGAACAGGACGAAGGCCAGCACGAAGTTCATCGCGGGACCACCGGCCATGATGATGACCTTCTGCCACCACGGCTTGCGGTAGAAGACCCGGTCCTCGTCGCCCGGCTTGACCTCCTCGAGCGCCACCTCACGGGCGTTCTCGATCAGGGCCCGCCACGGGCCGGTCGAGACCGCGCGCAGCTTGTTGGGGTCGTCGGTCGGCCTGGGCGGAAGCATGCCGATCATCCGGATGTAGCCGCCGAGCGGGATCCACTTCACGCCGTACTCGGTCCCGCCCTTGTGACGCGACCACATCGTCTGGCCGAAACCGACCATGTACTGGGTGACCTTGACGCCGAACAGCTTCGCCGGCACCAGGTGACCCACCTCGTGCAACGCGATCGACGCCATCAGCCCGAAGAAGAAGACGGCGATCCCGAAGAACCAGCTCACAGGTTCATCCCCCCGGTCGCGGAGCCACGGACAACGCCCCTAAGACATTAGCCGAATTATCGCGGGCCCAGGCTCGGTGAGAAGTACGCCTTCCCGAACGGCCACTTGCGCGGGCTTTGCCGAACAGACAGACTTCGTTGACAGTGAGCGACCATTTGGTGACCCAGTGAGAAAGCGGGGACGGAAAGAACGTGATCGGGATCCTGGTTGCCGAGCACCGGCCCGTGGTCCGTCGAGGCCTGGTGGCCTCGCTGGAGTGCGAGGCCGATCTGGAGGTCGTCGCCGAGGTCGGCGACGGGGAGGCCGTCGTGGCCGCTGTCCTGGAGCACGAGCCGGAAACGGCGGTCATCGACCTGGACCTCCCGGGCGCCGACGGGTTCACCGTGGCGCTCAGGTTGCACCAGGACGCCCCCGGCTGCGGGATTCTGCTGATGGCTCACCGCCCGAAGCCGAGCCAGGTCCGCAGGGCCTTCGCCGTGCACGCGCTCGGGTTCATGAGCCTGAGCGTCAGCCCGGAGCAGCTCTCCGCGGGTGTCCGCAGGGTCGCGGCCGGGCACAGGACGGTGGATCCCGAGCTCGCCGTCGCCGCCCTGGAGCTCGCGGAGAACCCGCTGACCCGCAGGGAGATGGACGTGCTCAGACTGGCCGCCCTGGGGGCGCGGTCCAACGAGATCGCCGACCAGCTCTTCCTCTCCGTTGGAACGGTCCGCAACCATCTGTCGCGGATCATGTGCAAGACCCAGGCCCGCAGCCGCCTCGACGCCGTGCGCATCGCCAGCGACTCCGGGTGGCTTTGACGGCCTCCGCCGGGACACACCGTCCGGGGAGGCCTGATCGTTCAGGGACGCCAGATGAGGATCAGCGCGCAGTCGTCGTTGTGCCCGGCGGACATGGAGGCGACCAGGTTGTGAGCGCCGCTGCGGAAGCCCGAGGGCAGCAGTCGCTCCGCCTCCCCCAGCAGCCGGTCGAGGCCCGAGTCGATGTCGCGGCCCGGCTGCTCGATCAGCCCGTCGGTGTAGAGCATGAGCGCGTCGCCCTTGCGGAGCATCCCCCGGTCCGGCTCGCAGTGCAGGTCGGGGACGACTCCGAGGACCACGCCCTTCGCCGGTGAGACCCGCCAGGTGCCCGCGCCCGACTCGAACTTGACCACCGGCGGGTGCCCCGCCGAGGTGATCACGTATTCGCCCGTCGCGAGGTTGAGCCGCACGTGGACGGCCGTGACGAAGCCCTCCGCTTCGCGCTGGCGGTGCAGATAGGTGTTGCAGGCGGCCAGGAAGTCGGAGACGGAGCCGAGCAGGCCACCGAAGGTCCCCGACAGCATCAGCGCCCTGGTTCCCGCGTCGACCCCCTTGCCTGAGACGTCGACGAGGGCGAGCTCGACCGTGTCGCCCTCGCGCATGGAGACCAGGAAGTCTCCGCCGAAGGAGGACCCGCCCGCCTGGTTCAGGACGACCCGTGAGTCCCAGTCCTTGGGCAGCCTGGGCAGCTCGCTCTGACGCTTGAGCCGGTCGCGCAGCTCGAGCAGCATCACGTCGCCGCGCAGGCCCTGAACGCCGAGCTTGCCCCTGGTTCGGGCCATCAGCGCGGCGAGCACGCTGGTGAACCCGAAGGTGGCGAGCAGACCAGGGCCGATGTGCCCGATCCCGCGCGTGATCCCCACGTAGAGGAGGGAGACGGCGACCGCGCACAGCAGCTTGGCCAGGCTGCGGAGCCTGAGCTGGAGTCCGCCGACGAGGGTGATCGGGATCATGAGCGCGGGCGAGAACCACTCCGCCGAGACCCTGGCGGCGAGTCCGCCGAGGACCAGGGTGAGCACGATCAACGTGATGAGCAGATTACGGTCACGGGCCAGCGGCCCGCGGCGCAGGAAGCGTACGACGGGCACCAGGAAGGGCACCCGCACCAGGAACGCACGGAGCGCCGGAGGGATCAGCGGCACCGGACGGGAACTCATGATGCGCTCGACTGTATCGGTCTATCCCCCGTTTGGGCAGCCCACTTGACCAATGCCTTGATCATTAAGGGCGGATATTGAATGGCCGGGATGGTTTGCCCCCTCTACCGTAGGAAAAATGAGTCTTAGCCTGCGCCCCTTGACCGAAAACGACCACTCCACCTGGATAAAGGTGGACGAGGAGGCTTTCGGTCATCCCATCCCTCCGGAGAGGACGGAGCTCGTCAGGGGGCTGGTGGAGTTCGACCGCACGCTCGGCGCATTCGACGGCCACCAGCTCGTAGGCGCCACCTGCGTCTGCAGCTTCACCATGACGGCGCCCGGCGGGCCGATTCCGGTCGCGGGCGTCACCGCGGTCGGCGTGCTGCCCTCACACCGCCGCAGGGGCATCCTGTCCAGCCTCATGACCCGCCAGCTGAACGACATCCGCGAGCGCGGCGAGGCGGTCGCCGCGCTCTACGCCTCCGAGGCGGCGATCTACGGCCGTTTCGGGTACGGCAGGGCCACCGACAACCTCTTCTTCGACATCCCCACCCACGGTTCCGCCTTCGTCAAGCACGCTCCCACCGACCCCTCGCTACGGCTGCGCGTCGTCAGCCCCACCGAGGCCAGGAGCCTCTTCGAGAAGATCTTCGAGGCCGTGCTCGACAGCCGTCCCGGGCTCTACGCTCGCACGCAGGCCCGCTGGAACGTGGTGCTGGCCGACCACGAGTCGGACCAGGGCGGCGCGGGGCCGCTACGCGCCGTGGTCGTCGAGGACGACGAGGGTCCCCGCGGCTACGCGCTCTTCCGGATCAGGTTGAGCTTCACCGCTCACGACGTGCCGGACAGCGAGCTGCGGCTCAAGGAACTGTTCGGCCTCGACCCCGCCGCCTACGCCCTGCTCTGGCGGCACGTGCTCGACCGCGACCTGGTCTCCAGGGTCAAGGTCGCACAACGGCCCGTGGACGACCCGCTGATCCACCTGCTCGCCGAACCGCGCCACCTCAACGCCGGTTGGGTCGACGAGTTGTGGATCCGTCTGGTGGACGTCGAGCGGGCGCTCGCCTCGCGCCGCTACTCGGCGCCCGTGGACGTGGTGATCGAGGTCGAGGACACGGTCTGCCCGTGGAACGCCCGCCGCTGGCGGCTTTCCGCGGACACCTCGGGCGCCCGGTGCGTCCCGGCGGACGAGGCCGCCGCGGACCTGACCCTGCCCGTCTCCGTGCTGGGGGCGGCCTATCTGGGCGGTCGTCCGCTCACGGCGCCGCAGGCCGCGGGTCTGGTGCGCGAGTCACGCGCGGGGGCGGTCAGGGAGCTGTCGACCGCGATGTCCTGGGCCCCCGCCCCCTGGGCCGGTCTGGTCTTCTGACCTGACCTCCCGTCCTCGAAGACGGGTTCCCCGCGCGTTCCTTGCCGCGCGGGGACCGCGGGTTATGGTGAGGCATGGCACTGCAGAGCTTGCAGATCAACGCGATCATCGCGATGCGGGCCCGGGACGTCTCCCGGCCGACGCAGGAACAGCAGGATGCCGCCGACAGGCGGCCCCTGCGGGACGAGACGCAGCGCAGGGAGGCCCCGCGCCGTAAGCAGCCTTAGGGACTCAGCCCCTAGGGCAGCGGCGGGAGCTGGCCGATCGTCTCGTAGGAGGTCAGCTGCGCGATCCTGCGGTTGTGCCGCTCGGCACCCGAGTAGGGGGTGCTCAGGAAGAGCTCGACAAAGCGGACGGCCTCGTCCTGCGTGTGCATCCGCGAGCCGACGCTGACCACGTTGGCGTTGTTGTGCTCGCGGGCGAGTTTGGCGGTGTCCTCGCTCCAGGCCAGGGCCGCGCGGATCCCGCGCACCTTGTTCGCCGCGATCTGCTCGCCGTTGCCCGAGCCTCCGATGACGATCCCCAGGCTGCCGGGGTCGTCCGCGACGCCCTCCGCCGCGCGCAGCACGAACGGCGGGTAGTCGTCCTCTGCGTCGTAGACGAACGGTCCGCAGTCCGTCACGTCGTGACCGTGCTCCTTGAGCCAGGAGACGATGTGGTTTTTGAGCTCATAGCCGGCATGGTCGGCACCGATGTAGACACGCACCCGCCCAGTTTCGCAGGTGTGAGTGGCCGTCTCGACCCCCACCCCGGCTAAAGTAATGGCCACTTTGTTATCTCGGCCCTTACAAGAGAGAGACCACATGCGTGACATCCGAGTGGTCGGAGATCCGGTCCTGCGCACATCCGCGGAGCCGATCGCCGACTTCGACCGCGAGCTGCGCCGCCTGATCGACGAGATGTTCGACGCGATGTACGCCGCGCAGGGCGTCGGCCTGGCCGGGCCGCAGATAGGCGTGTCGAAGCGGATCTTCGTCTACGACTGCAGCAACCGCAAGGGGCACGTCATCAACCCCGTGCTGACCGTCGACGACGACACGGAGGTCCTCGACGAGGAGGGCTGCCTGTCGATCCCCGGGAGGGAGAGCGGCACCCCGATCTACGCCAGCACCCCTCGCGCGGCCGGGGTCACGGTGCGCGGCCTCGACCGTCTGGGCCGCCCGGTCCAGCTCAGGGCGAGGGGCCTGCTCGCGCGCTGTTTCCAGCACGAGACCGATCATCTCGACGGCATGCTCTACGTCGACCGCCTCGCCAAGGACACCGCGAGGAAGGTCCTGCTCCAGGCCCGCTGACCGCCTCACGGCGGGGGCGCGGGAGGCCTATCGGGTTGAGGGTTCTGCAGGCTCCGCGGGTTCCCGGGACGCGGAGGTCGCCGGGGCACGCCGCCGCAGGCGGGCCAGCGGCCTGGCCACGAGACCGAGACCGGCGATGAGCAGCAACACGACCACGATCCACTCGTTGGAGCCGCCGGGACCGTACACGTGGCCCTGGCGGCCGGTGTCGAACGCCCTGACGCTCTGGCCCGGAGTGAAGGTCTCCCGGTCACCGCCGTAGAACCCCACCTCGGGGCGGACGACGCGGCCACCTCTGAACTCCCCGAGCCAGGTGCACTGCTCGTGACCGGGATGCTCGACGCACTCGACCCGCCGCGCGGTGAAGGTGCCCCAGGTGCCGACCCCGCGGAACGCGGCCACGGCCGGCCCGAGGTTCTGTACGGCCAGCAGCACCAGCAGCAGCCCTCCTGCGGCGATCACCAGGTCGAACGCGGTCAGACGCGTGGTGCCCAGTTTCATGCGACGCCCTTCGGCAGAGGCAACGCTTTCCTTACGAGTCCTTACGGGGCCTTCCAGAGGGTTTTACCCAGAACGTTAGGCAGTGACCATCCGAAGCCGGGATCACGGCCCTAAAGCTGGACCGACTTGATCTCCAGGTACTCCTCGAGCCCGAACTCGCCCAGCTCGCGGCCCACGCCCGACTGCTTGTATCCCCCGAAGGGGGCCCGCGGGTTGAACCGGCCTCCGTTGACGGCCACCTGGCCGGTGCGCAACCGCCGCGCGACGGAGAGCGCGCCTTCCTCGTCGCCCGCCCACACCGCGCCCGCGAGGCCGTACGGGGTGCCGTTCGCGATGGCGACGGCCTCGTCCTCGCCCCGGTTGTAGGGGATGATCGTCAGAACCGGGCCGAAGATCTCCTCTTGCTCGATCACCATGCCGGGCTCGACCCCGGCGAACACGGTCGGCCTCACGTAGAAGCCCCGCTCGCGGGGGTTCTCCGTGCCCCCCGCGACCAGCCTCGCCCCCTCCTCCTGGCCCCGGTTGATGTAGCGGACGACCCGGTCGCGCTGCGCCGCGGAGACCAGGGGGCCGAGCCGGGTGCGCTCGTCGAAGGGGTCTCCGACGGTGTACTCGCCCGCGGCCTCGACCGCCAGCCAGACGGCCTCGTCGTACTGGTCCCTGTGGACGATCATGCGAGTCCACGCGGAGCAGGTCTGGCCGGAGTTGAGGAAGGCGTTGGCCACGGTCGCCCTGGTCGCGACCGCCAGGTCGGCGTCCGGCATGACAACGCTGGCCGATTTGCCGCCGAGTTCGAGGGCGACGCGCTTGACGGTCTCCGCGGCGAGCGCGGCGACCCGCCTGCCCGCCCTGGTCGAGCCGGTGAACGAAACCATGTCCACGTCGGGGTGGGTGACCAGTGCCTCCCCCACCCCGGGGCCGTGACCGCTCAGCATGTTGAAGACCCCGGCGGGCAGCCCGACCTCGTCGAAGATCCCGGCCAGTGCGAAGGCGGCGAGCGGGGCGACCTCGCTGGGCTTGAGCACCACCGTGCACCCGGCGGCGAGCGCGGGGCCGACCTTGCACACGATCTGGTGGAGCGGGTAGTTCCACGGGGTGATCGCGGCGACGACCCCCGCGGGCTCCCTGAAGATGCGGGAGTTACCGACCCGCCCGCCCTCGAAGTCGTAGGTCTCGGCGAGCTGGGCGTAGGAGGCGAGCACCTCGGCGGGCATCAGCGTCTGCACCCGCGTCGCCACGCCGTAGGGGGCACCCATGTCGGTGGCGATGATCCTGGCGATCTGATCGGAACGGTCCCGGATCAGATCGGCCGCCGCGGCGAGGATGCGGCCTCGCTCGGCGGCGGCCGTACCTGACCACGAGGGCAGGGCCGCGCGGGCGGCGGCGACCGCGACCTCGGCGTCGGCGGGCGACCCCGCGGGCACCCGGTCGATCGTCTCCTCGGTCGCGGGGTTGACGACGTCGACGCCCTCACCGGACGCCGACGGCTGCCACGTTCCGTTCAGGTAAAGGTGCCGCATGCCTCTCATCCTCGCGCGCGGATCGTCATAAGGCGAAGGCCCCGCAGGTCATCGGGGTGCCGTCGCGTCGCGTGAGGGGTCGCGGCGCGACCGGTGCTCTTCTCCCGCCTTCGCGGGCACTCGGCCGCCTTCGTGACGAGCGTACGGGGAGGCACTCCCGTAAGCGGTAAATTACTGAGATCCTTAAAAATTCGTAATATCTGGAGCGATCGGCCGGCCCGCCCGGCCCCGCTCCGGGCGGCCTGGCCGTGGGACGAACCAGGGGGATCAGTCGAAGATCGGGGGCCGGGTACGGGAGCGCTTGAGCTCGAAGAACCCGTCGATGCCCGCGACCAGCCTGACGCCGTCCCAGAGCTTGGCGGCCTCCTCTCCCTTCGGCGCGGGAGAGATGACCGGGCCGAAGAACGCGACCCCCTCCACGGCGATCACCGGGGTGCCGACCTCCTGGCCGACCCGGTTGATGCCGTCATCGTGCGAGGCGCGCAGGATCTCGTCGAACTCCTCCGAGTCCATCGCGTCCGCGAAGTCACGCTCGAGTCCCGCGGCCTCGAGCGCCTCCTCGACGGTCTCGCGAAGCTTGTCGAGCTCCTCGAGCCTGTTCTGGTTGTGGAAACGGGTGCCGAGCTCGGTGTAAAGCCTGCCGACCGTCTCCGAGTCGTACCTTTCCTGCACGGCGGCGACCACGCGAACCGGCCCGATGGCCTTGGCGATCAGCTCCCGGTAGGCGTCCGGCACATCCTTGTCCTTGTTCAGGATGTTGAGGCTCATGATGTGCCAGCGCGGCTCGATGGGCCGCACCTTCTCCACTTCCAGCAGCCAGCGGGACGTCATCCACGCGAACGGGCAGAAGGGGTCGAACCAGAGATCGACCGGTGTGCGCTCAGTCATCGTTCAGCTTTCTGATCGTGAGGTTCCTTCGCAGAGCGACAACCCACAACCCGGAGTTTCCTATTCCTATAACGGGTTATTACCTTGACCGGCATCTTTATCCTCGAACGTGGCCGACAGTCGACTCTCCCGCCTCTGGGGGCGACGATCCAGGGCCTCACGTGGCAGGATTCAGGCACCCCTTCGCAACGAAGCGGGGGAATTTGTTGACGAGGGAGCGGTAGTGGCAGGCAATCTGACCCGTGAAGAGGCGCGTGAGCGCGCACGGCTGATCAGTGTGCAGTCGTATGTCGTGGAGCTCGATCTGACCGAGGGTGAGGAACGCTTCGAAAGCGTCACCACGGTCCGCTTCACCGTCGCCCGTGCGGGCGCGGAGACATTCATCGACCTCGCGGGTGCCAAGGTGCGCAAGGCCGTGCTGAACGGCACGGAGCTCGACGTGAACTCCTACGACCCGGAGACCGGGCGGCTGCCGCTGCCGAACCTGGCGGAGAGCAACGAGCTGCGCGTCGACGCCGACTGTTCCTACATGCGCACCGGCGAGGGCCTGCACCGTTTCGTCGACCCGGTCGACAAGAGCGTCTACCTGCACAGCCAGTTCGAGACGGCCGACGCCCACCGGATGTACACCTGCTTCGACCAGCCCGATCTGAAGGCCACCTTCGAGCTGACCGTGCTCGCACCCTCGTCCTGGGAAGTGATCTCCAACGCGGCTCCCGACTCGGCCGAGGAGCTCCATGAGCACCAGGGCCGCCACGGCACGCTCCAGGCCGCGAAGCGCTGGCGCTTCCCCGCGACTCCGGTGATCTCCACCTACATCACCGCCCTGTGCGCGGGGCCGTACCACAAGGTGACCTCGGAGCACGACGGCATCCCGCTCGGCCTGTACTGCCGGGCCTCGCTCGCCGAGCACCTCGACGCGGACAACCTCTTCGAGGTCACCCGGCAGGGCTTCGACTTCTTCCACAGGGTCTTCGGCATCCGCTACCCGTTCGGGAAGTACGACCAGCTGTTCGTGCCCGAGTTCAACGCGGGCGCGATGGAGAACGCGGGCTGCGTGACCTTCCTCGAGGACTACGTCTTCCGCTCCCGCGTCACCGACGCGATCATCGAGCGCCGCGCGGAGACGATCCTGCACGAGATGGCGCACATGTGGTTCGGCGACCTGGTGACCATGCGCTGGTGGGACGACCTGTGGCTGAACGAGTCGTTCGCCACCTACGCCTCCGTGCTCTGCCAGGCAGAGGCGACCCGCTGGGGCCAGGGCGCGTGGACGACGTTCGCCAACGTGGAGAAGGCCTGGGCCTACCGCCAGGACCAGCTGCCCTCGACGCACCCGATCGCCGCCGACATCGTCGACATGCACGCGGTCGAGGTGAACTTCGACGGCATCACCTACGCCAAGGGCGCCTCGGTGCTCAAGCAACTCGTCGCCTACGTCGGCCTCGACAACTTCCTGGCCGGCGTCCGCGACTACTTCAACGAGCACGCGTGGGGCAACACGACGCTCGCCGACCTGCTCGGCGCGCTCGAGCGCACCTCGGGCCGCGACCTGTCCTCGTGGTCGAAGGAGTGGCTCGAGACCTCCTGGGTCAACACGCTGCGGCCGTCCTTCACCACCGACGCCGAGGGCCGCTTCCTGGAGTTCGACGTGCTGCAGGAGGCCCCGGCCGACTACCCGACGCTGCGCTCGCACCGCATCGCCATCGGCCTGTACTCCCTGCGGGAGGGCGCCCTCGTCCGCACCAGGCGGGTCGAGCTCGACGTGGTCGGCGCGCGCACCGCGGTGGCCGAGCTGGTCGGCGAGGTCCAGCCGGACCTGGTCCTGATCAACGACGACGACCTGACCTACGCGAAGGTCAGGCTCGACGAGCGTTCGCTGCAGACCCTGGTCGACGGTGGCATCGCGAAGTTCACCGAGTCCCTGCCGCGCGCCCTGTCCTGGTCTGCGGCCTGGGACATGACCCGCGACGCCGAGATGTCCACCCACGACTACGTGGCGCTGGTGCTCTCGGGTGTCTCATCGATCAAGGACATCACGGTTGCCCAGACGGTGCTCCGCCAGGCCCGCCTGGCCGTCCAGCAGTACGCCGACCCCTCGTGGCGTGCCGAGGGCCTGGCCCTGCTGTCCTCCCGCCTGCGCTCCCTGGTGGCCGATGCCGAGCCCGGCTCCGACTACCAGCTCGCCTATGTCAACGCCCTGTCCGCCGTCGCGTCCTCCGACGAGGACGTGGCGTTCCTGAAGGGCCTGCTGGACGGCTCGGCCGTGCTCGAAGGTCTGACGGTGGACGCCGACCTGCGCTGGACGCTGGTCCACGCCCTGGTCTCGACCGGTGTGCTCGGCGAGGAGGACGTCGCTCAGGAGCTGCTGCGCGACGCCACCGCGACCGGCGAGCGCTCCGCCGCCCTCTCCCGCGCCGCGATCCCGACGCCCGAGGGCAAGGCCACCGCGTGGGCCGCCATCACCGAGGGCCGGCTGAGCGGTGCCCTGTTGCGCTCGACGATCCTCGGCTTCATGGACCCGCGTCACCCGGATCTGCTTCAGCCGTACGCCGCGCGGTACTTCGACGAGGTCGGCGGGATCTGGAAGTCCTGGACCTCCGACAGCGCCCAGAACTTCGCCAACGGCTGCTACCCCGCTCTGGCGATCTCGCCGGAGACGGTGGCCAGGACCCAGGACCTGATCTCGGAAAGCCAGCCCCCGCAGGCGCTGCGGCGGCTGCTGGTCGAGGGCGCGGACGGCATCAGCCGTGCCCTTCGGGCCCAGGCCAAGGACGCCTCGACGGCCTGACCCCGCCAGGAGCCGACCCGGCGGCGGCTCCTTTTCGGACCCGGTCTCGTGGTCCGGCGCGAAACGCCCCTCACCGTTCCGGTGAGGGGCGTTCGGCGTCTTCGGGTCTTTTCCCTCCAGGTCCCTCCAGGCCCCTCCCGGGACACGCCGTCACGACAGGGTGCGGCTCCGCGTCTCAAGCAACGCCAGGTGCTCGGTCGTCACCAGGTCGTGCCGCAGCGCCAGGGAGACGAGCGCGGCGCGCTGCCAGTCCGACTTGCCCGGCAGCTCCGGCGTTTTCACACGGAGTTTCATCCTCGCGAGATAGTCGATGTGGAAGTTGACCGCCGAACGGCCGAGGCCGAGGTGGGCGAGACGGATGATGATCTCCGGAACGGTCGGGATGACGCTGGAGAACGGGTCGCGCAGCCGGGGTTCGCAGAGGGCGACCAGGATCAGGAAGTACTTCGCGGTGACGTCCAGCGGGAAGGTCGGCACGGTCTCCTGCCCGTTTCTCGGGGCGTCCGGGTGGAGCAGGACGTGTTCCGGGGCGAACACCAGGAACGACACCCTCTCCGAGGGAAGCCGTACCCTGGCCAGCTCGAAGGGGATCGGGGCGCGCACGCGTCCCGGCGGGACCTTGACGAACTCGCCGCCTCCCTCGGGGTTGTCCACCACATAGGTCGAGCGGCGGCTCAGATTGGAGATCATCCAGTAGTCGTCGACCGCGTCGATCCGCCCGGCGAGCCGGGAGACCGAGAGGTCGGGCAGCACCAGGTCGACCGGCCCTCTGCCGAAGGTGACGTGCTCGCCGGGAGCGAGCTCCAGCACCTGCTCCCCCCTCTGAATGATGATCCCTGAAAGCTTACAGATACTCACAGCGACGATCCTTGCGCAGGATGTGACCATCCGCAGAGAAAAGAAAGGGAAAGGAAGAGCACGATGCGCATCACCACCGTCGCCACCGCGGCCACGGCGTTGCTCGCCGGAGCGGCGATCGTTCTGGCCGCCCCCTCGGCCCAGGCGGAGACCAAGTACCGGGTGGACACCTTCGCCACCGCGACCGGTTTCTACCATGGGGGTTTCCTCTACGCGGGCAGGAACTATGTGTTCTGCAAGCGCTGGGGCGACCGGGTCGGCACCAGCGGGTCCCACAACCACTGGTGGCTGCTGACCGACATGGACACCGGGGGCCGCGACTACGTCTCGGCGTACTACCTCAGCCGCTGGGGCAACGACGAGGCCAGGGACAACTCCGGCACGGAAATCCCCAACTGCTGACACAGAGTCACATTCACGTGACGATAGGTGCATGGAAGTCCCCCTCAAGATCGGCCGCTACCGCGTCGAGCGGCTTCTCAGCCAGGGCGCGTTCGCCACGGTGTGGCTCGCGCACGACGACGATCTGAGCGCCCCCGTCGCCGTGAAGGTGCTGGCCGCGCACTGGGCGGGCCACCGGCGGATACGCAGGCGGTTCGCCCAGGAGGCCAGGATGATCCGCAGGGCGGAGTCCCCTCACGTGGTACAGGTGCACGACATCGGCGCGCTACCGGACGGACGGCCGTTCTTCGTGATGGGGTACGCCGACCGCGGCACCCTGCGCGACCGCCTGGAGGGTGGCCCCGTGCCGCAGGCGGAGGCCGTGCGCCAGGTTCTCGAGATCGCGGCGGGCATCGCCACGCTGCACGACAACGGCATCGTCCACCGCGACCTCAAGCCCGCCAACATCCTGATCCGTTCCCTGCCCGGCGGCGGAGAGCGGCTGATCGTCGCCGATCTCGGCATCGCGGGGGAGCTCGCCCAGACCTCCGGTTTCACGATGCCGGGCGGCACCCCCGGCTACATGGCGCCCGAGCAGCTACGGCCAGGCTTCTCCACCGACAGACGCGCCGACGTGTACGGCCTGGCCGCGGTGGCCCACCACCTGATCACCGGCCGGCCGCCGGGCGGCTCACGGGCGCCGATCCCCTCCCCCACCGGCGCGGTCGTCGCCCGTGGGCTGGCCGACGACCGCGAAGCGCGGTGGCCGGACGTCCGCTCCTTCGCCGCCGCCCTGGCGGAGGCGACGGGCGAGGGGACGGCCGAGTCCGCCGGCCGGCCCGCGCGCGGGGCGGGAGACAAGGCGGTCTCCCGCGGGCGCGGGCTCACGGGGACGAAGGAGCGAAAGCGGCGCGTGCCCGCGACGGGAACGGGACGCGCGCTGGCCGTGTCCGCCCTGGTCCTGGCCGTCGCGGGCGGAGGCGTCGTGGGGGCCCCGCCCCGCGGACGGGGGGGGGGGGGGGGCTGGGGGGGGCGGGGGGCCCCCAAACCCCCCGCGGGCCGCGCCGCGCGCGGCGCGGGGTGGCCGTTTCCGACCTGGTCCTGGCCGTCGGGGGCGGCGGCGACGTGCTCGCCGTCACACGTGACGGCGAGCGGTTCGGGCGATGGCTGCGGCCGGGCACCGACATCCCGGCGGAGTACCGCGCCGCGATCGTCGAGGCGGGCACCTGGTGCACCGACGTTCCCGGCCTGAGCCCCGCGCTCATCGCCGCCATGCTCAAGGCTGAGAGCGGGTTCGACCGCGACCTGGCCGACGACGTGGCGAAGGAGTACGGCATCGCCCGCTGGACGCCGGAGGTCCTGGCGCCCTACCTGCCCGCGAGCTACTCACGCTCGCCGAGGGCGGGGGCGATGGAACCCGAGATCGCCATCCCGGCGATGGGCAGGTTCCTGTGCACGCTCGGCCCCAAGGTGGGGACCGTACCCGGCGATCCCGCGCTCAACCTGGTCGGCGTCTACCGCAGCTCGGCCGCCACGGTACGGCAGGCCGGAGGGGTCCCGCCGAGGTGGCGAGAACACGCGGCCAAGGTCCGCGCCTATCTGGAGGCCTACCGCCCCCGGCAAGGCTCCTGATCACCGCGAATACCTGCTCCGTCGCCAAAAAGTGATAAAAATAGGCGCCGCCTGGGAGAACGTCACAAAACCACACTTTGTGCAGGCCGACATCTCCGTCGTTCACCGACCGTGAAAGGGTGATCAAGTGGAATCGGCACGTGATCTGCTCATCTCCCTGGCACGAAGGCACGCCTTCGCCGACGTCGGAGCGCTCGCCGCGGACGTCGTGGACAGGACGGACGAGATCGAGGCGGTGTGCGAGTTCGGGCAGCGGCTGCTCTCACTGGATGCCGAGGACTTCGCCGCCGAGGCGCGGGCCGTACCGGCCGACCTGAGACGGCGGGCGCGGGCGTGCACCATGCCGCAGACGCCGAAGGAGCAGCCACGCGGGGCGCTCGAGTCGCTGCGGCCCGCGTACGCGCTGCTGCTCGAGGTGATCGCGATCCGGTGGCACAGGCGCGAGCTGAGCCCGATGGTCGCCGCGCTGCACATCGCCAGCGAGTACCTCCCGCTGCTCGCCTTCGAACCGGTGCTCGGCAACGCGGGCGACCCGGTGCGCTGGCCGCGCGGCCTGGCCGCGCCGGGCAGCCGCTTCGGGGTCATCGGCGAGCGCGAGTGCGACCACACCAAGGCGGAGCAGTCGGCGGCCAACCGGACCCTGCGCGTCGCGGGGGAACCCGCGGAGGGATGGCGAGCCTACTTCGACCGTCAGCACAGCCAGGTTGCGGGCGCGCTCGCCACCTGTGTGGCGAGCTGCCGCACCCCGTGCGCCGCGATGGACTGGATCGAGCCCGCCCGCCGCGAGCGTCTGGCCATGCGCGCCAGGGTCGCGCTGACGTTCGCCGACACCCCCCTCGTACGGCTGCGCCACGCGGCCCCCGTCGGCCACGGGTTCGGTGTGCCCTCCCCCGAGGAGGTGCTCGACGCCTGGGAACGCAGCCGGACGATCCTGGGCAAGAACGAGGTGGGCAACGCGGCCACGAAGGACGACGGCTTCCCGCTTCCCGGCCTGCCCAGCCTGTTCTCCGCGATCGCGACCGTCTCGATGACGCCCTCGACGCTCCTGGCGGACATCACCGCCCATCTGGTACGGCTCCTGGAGCGCTGAGCCCACGCCACAGGCCGCCCTCTCTCGTCCGAGCCTAGGCGTCACCGGAGGCGCGGAAAGGACGCTCAGGGCATCTCAGCCGTGTCTCGGCCCTGTCTCAGCCGCCGAGGAGGGCCTGGCCGATGGTCACGGAGAGCAGGCAGCAGACGGCGGCGACCAGCAGCAGGAGCAGCCCTCTGCGGATGTAGCGGTTCTTGGCGTGCGCGACGGCACTGAGCCTCCTGATCCGCAGCACGAGCATGTCGGCGCTGATCCGGGTGTCCTGGCCCCTCATCCTGGCCCTCAGCTCGGCGAGCGCCTCCTCGGAGAAGGCTCCGCGCGACCTTCCGCCCTGGGCGACACCCGCGTCGGCGTCCGCCGCGGGCGGCCTCCAGGCGTGCAGGCGGCCGGCGTACGAACGGCGGCGCTCAACGGTCCTGCCCGCGAACCCGGCGCTGAGCGGGTGAAGCGCCGCGCCGAACATCAGGATCCCCATCACGCAGAAGAACCCCCCGGTCCACCACAGCCACTCCACCTGGCTCGGCAGCTCCTGAGGCTTCCACATGCCAGCGGCGACCGCGCACAGGACGGCCGCGACCAGCAGGCCGATGGCCTTCCTGTCCGCCCTGCCGTTGGCGCCGCGCGCGTCCGCCAGGACCTCGCCGAGGTAGGAGAGCACCTCATCCTGCTCCTGCGGCACCGCGCCCTCCCGCGAGCCATGGGCCGACGGCGTACCCCGCACGATCTTCAGCACGCCCCGCATTATCCGAGAAGCTCACCTCCGGCGGGAAGCCAGATCCGCGAGCAGCCACATTCCGGTGACGAGTCCGCCCACGAGGTTCCCGCCGTCGAAGGCGGTCGCCATCGAGACAGCGGCGACACGACACTCTCCGTCGGAGAGCCTCAGCCTGGCCGCGGGGCCGGTGACGACCTCGACCGCCCTGCCGCCCGGGTCGACGAACACGAGCACGGCGGTGTCCGCCTCCTCTCCCAGCGCGGCGTGCAGCCGTTCGGAGAAATGGCGGCACGGGCCCGCGGCCGGACCGAGATAGACGGCGAAGCGGAGACCACTGCGGCGCTCCGCCGCGCACACCGCCTGCCGGATGTCGCGGACCTGCGTCGAGGTGAGGGTCCCGGTCATCGTCACCATCTCGCCGACGCTCCTCCGACCCGCCGTCCAGGCTCGGCGAGCTCGGCCAGGGCGACCCAGTCGACCTGCGGCGCCGGCTCGGAGACCGCCGGTCGGCCGACCAGGACCTGGTCGGAGACGCTCGCCTCCCGCTCGCAGCGGAACGGGCCGCCGAACCACACCGCGTCCGCCGAGACGGTCCTGGCCGCTCCCGCGCGCATCCTGCCCGGGAGCACCACGACGGCACTGATGAGCAGGAACAGGCCCGCGGAGGCTCCGATCAGCAGCTCCAAGACCTGAATCCCGTTCACACCTCCACGGTAGATCCGCACCGCCGACTCGTCGAGACCCACCGCTGAACAGGCGGGAGTCCCGGGAAACGGGCTGCCGGGAGGCTTTCCCCGCGTTCCCCGGATGAGGCGCCCCCGGGACGGTAAGATCGCCGCTGCGGGCCGGAGTTCTCTAGAGAGAAACAGAGAACGTACCCGGTTCAGGTGAACGTCAAGCGGATGGCGGCGGTCACAAAAGTATGAGAAACGCAATACTAGGCACCCTCATGGACGTCAGCTACGGTGAGTTACGTGGACTCCGGTCAGGCACCAGAAGACGGTAACACTACGTCACCTATTTGGGTCAGCGACCGAACGGCCGAGGACAGGCCGCCGTCTCGACCCGCCACGCCCGCGTCTCAGTACGCGCCCGTCGAGCGCGCCTCGCTGCGCGCTCTGCTCGACGATCCCAAGTACGGTCACCTCAGGCGACGCGTTTTGGTCGCGGTCGCCGCCGGGGTGGTCGGGGGCATTCTGTTCTCCAGCGTGCGACTCGGCCTCACCTGCATGGTGCTCGGCGCGATCGTCGACGCGGTGCTGCGTGCCCGCACGCACTCGACCGTGCCCGCCTGGCGGCGCGCCTCGGTCGCGGAGCGCCAGACCGAGGCACAGCTCAAGAGGCTGGAGCGGGGCGGCTACCGCAGCCTGCACGCGCGCGCGATCCCTGAGAGCGAGGCCCAGATCGACCACCTGGTCGTGGGCCCGACGGGGATTTACGCCGTCGACTCGGAGAAATGGGACAAGCGCCTGCCGGTCCGCATCCAGTCGCATCGCAAGCTGTTCCACGGTCCGTTCAACCAGAAGCCCCGACTCGACGAGGCACGCTGGGAGGCGTCCAGGGCCTCCGAGCTGATCGGCGAGGCACTCGGCCGCGAGGTCACGATCATCCCGTCCCTGGCGATCTACGGCCCGGCGATCCCGTGGAAGGTCCTCACGGTCCGCGATGTCGATGTCTTCGACGGCAGCCGTGTCCGTAAATGGATCACCAAGCGGGAACGATCACTCACCGACATCGAGATCGACGAGATCTACGAGGCGGCGGAGCGGGTCCTGCCCGCGCGCTACCCCGAGCCCTGATTCAGGCGACGCCCGCAACGGCCGCGTGGAGAGCAGGGTCCCGCCGCGATCCCGTCCGGAGTCCTTTCCGGCCTCGTTCCGTCCCTCTTGCCTGGTCATTGGGGTTCCGTCTCGTGCGATGGACACACGTCTCACGCACCGGGCGATGGCCGTACCATTTGAGGACACGGTTTCGATGATGGGAGAAGCCTCATGCCCGCCCTCAGGTCTCGTACGGTCACTCACGGCAGGAACATGGCCGGAGCCCGGGCCCTGCTCCGGGCGACGGGCGTAGCGGGCGGCGACTTCGGCAAACCGATCATCGCGGTGGCCAACAGCTTCACCCAGTTCGTCCCCGGACACGTCCACCTCCGCGAGGTCGGCGACGTGGTCGCCGGGGCGATCAGGGAGGCGGGCGCGATCCCGCGCGAGTTCAACACGATCGCGGTCGACGACGGCATCGCGATGGGCCACGGCGGCATGCTCTACTCGCTGCCCAGCCGCGAGCTGATCGCGGACGCCGTCGAATACATGGTGAACGCGCACTGCGCCGACGCGCTGATCTGCGTCTCCAACTGCGACAAGATCACTCCGGGCATGCTGCTCGCCGCGTTCAGGCTCAACATCCCCACGGTCTTCGTCTCCGGCGGGCCGATGGAGGCGGGCAAGACGCCGGGCCGCAAACTCGACCTGATCGACCCGATGATCGCCGCCGCCGACGACAACGTCTCCGACGCCGAGCTGCTGGAGATGGAGGAGAACGCCTGCCCGACCTGCGGCTCGTGCAGCGGGATGTTCACCGCCAACTCGATGAACTGCCTTGCGGAGGCCATCGGCCTGGCACTGCCCGGCAACGGCACGATCCTCGCCACCCACAAGGCGCGCAAGAAGCTGTTCCAGGACGCGGGACGGCAGCTCGTGGAGATCACCCGCCGTTACTACGAAGAGGACGACGAGACGGTCCTGCCGCGCAGCATCGCGACCAAGGACGCCTTCGAGAACGCCATGGCGCTGGACGTGGCGATGGGCGGCTCGACCAACACGATCCTGCACATCCTCGCCGCGGCTCGCGAGGCCCGCGTCGACTTCGGCCTCAAGGAGATCAACGAGATCTCGCTGCGGGTGCCGTGTCTGTGCAAGGTCGCCCCCGCGACCGCGAAGTACCACGTGGAGGACGTCCACCGCGCGGGCGGCATCCCGGCCATTCTCGGCGAGCTCGACCGGGCGGGCCTGATCCACCGTGACGCGCACACGGTCAACGGCGGCACGGTCGGCGACTACATCGACGCTTGGGATCCCTGCTCCGCGAGTGTGCTGCCCGAGGCGGTCGAGCTGTGGCACGCGGCCCCCGGCAACGTCCGCACCGTCAAGCCCTACTCCCAGGAGGCCCGCTGGGACTCCCTGGACCTCGACCGCTCCGAGGGCTGCGTGCGCGACTCCGAGCACGCCTACACTCGCGACGGCGGGCTGGCCGTCCTCTACGGCAACATCGCCACCGAGGGCTGCATCGTCAAGACGGCAGGGGTCGACGAGTCGATCTGGACGTTCTCCGGGCCCGCCGTGGTCTTCGAGTCCCAGGACGACGCGGTCGAGGGCATCCTGAACAACAGGGTCAAGGCCGGGGACGTCGTGGTCATCCGCTACGAGGGCCCGAAGGGCGGGCCCGGCATGCAGGAGATGCTCTACCCGACCTCGTTCCTGAAGGGCAAGGGCCTGGGCAAGGTCTGCGCGCTGGTCACCGACGGTCGTTTCTCCGGTGGCACGAGCGGGCTCTCCATCGGCCACGCCTCTCCCGAGGCGGCGGAGGGCGGCGTCATCGCCCTGGTCGAGGACGGCGACCTCGTCGAGATCGACATCCCCGGCCGTTCGATCAGCCTGAAGGTCTCCGAGGAAGATCTCGCGGCCCGGCGCGAGCGACTCCTGGCCGAGCTCGGCGGCTACCGCCCCCGCGACCGTCACCGCCCGGTGAGCGCCGCGCTGCAGGCCTATGCCGCCCTGACGACCTCGGCCTCGACCGGCGCCTCGCGGGACCTGTCCCAGCTCTCCCGCTGACCCCTGTCACCTCGCGCTTCCCCGCCGGGTACGGCCTGCCGTATCCAGCGGGGAAGCCTGCTGTATCCGACAGGAAGTTCGAAAAATGTCAGTGGCCGTCGATACCATATGACTATGGCCAACGTCATGAAGCCCTCCAGCAGCCCGTTGACGACCGCCGAGATCGCCGCCCTCGCCCTGTCCCTGGCACACCTGGGCTCGGGCCCGCAGGCCACGACCGCCCGCAGCGGCCTGCGTCACGCGTTCGAGCACATGGAGCTCGACGACGAGATCATCTCCACCACCCTCACGACCCTGACCGAGCCGATGCCCGCCCCTGTCGCCGACCGGGCCAGGACCATCGCCAACGCCATCACCTCCCGCCTCGTCGTCCGGCTGCACTACCGGGACGTCTCCGGGCGGGTGACCGTGCGCGACGTCGACCCGGTGACGTGCATGGTGCACCGCGACTACTGGTACCTCGTGGGAATGTGCCGCCTGCGCGGCGCGATCCGGGCTTTCAGGTTCGACCGGATCGTCGCCACCGAACCGACCTTCATCGCCGCCCGCCCGCACAGGGCCGACAACTTCCTGCCCTTCCAGGGCAAACGCGCCACCCACCGGGGCCACGTGGCAGCCGCCTAGTTGTGGTGTATTGACGGCGACTCATGGCGCCGGTACGGCAAGCGGTAGCGCGACCCGGACCGGCGCCTGTGCTCGCCCTCTCCCCGCCGGGGACGGAAGCTCGGGGGGAGGGGAGTCGCCTACCCTGGGCTATCCGCAGCAGCCGCCTCCGCAGCAACCTCCACCGCCACCACCGGCTGGGCGAGGCGCAGAGGCGCTGGAGCCGCCCGTCACGGCGACCGTGGACAGCAGCTTGACGGTGTCGTCGTGGCCCTGCGGGCAGAGCGCGGGGTCACCGGAGTGAGCCATCGGACGGGAGAGTTCGAAAGTCGATCCGCAGGCACGGCAGCGGAAGTCATAGCGCGGCATGGAAACAGGTTACTCAGCCGCGGGCGGTGCGGGCGCGGTCTCCCCGGCCGCAGACGCCTCGGGCGCGGTCTCCCCGGCCGCAGACCCTCGAGTGCGGTCTCCGCTCAGCCGAAGGTGATCGAGGCGTAGTCCGTGACGGGACGGTAACCGATCGCCTGGTAGATCGAGTTGGAGGTGGGGTTGGACAGGTCGGTGAAGAGCAACACCTCCGTGGCGCCCTCCGCCTGTGCCCTGGCCGTGGCGGCGTGGGTCACCGCCGTGCCGTACCCCCTTACGCGTGCCTGCGGAGGCGTGTAGACAGGGCCGACCCGTGACATGCCCCCGATCGGCGCCGAGACCCCGGCGTACGCCACCGGGCGCCCCTGAGCCTCCCACAGGACCAGCTCACGCCTGCCTATCCTGCTGGCGATCAGCGGGGTCAGATCGGCCTGCGGGCGTATACCCGCCTCCGCCTGGAACGCCTGGCTCCAGGCAACCAGCAGTTCGAGGTCCTGGGCGCCCGCCGTACGGGCGGCTCCCTCGGCGGCGGGGTCCGGCGGGACGAGCGTGCCGAGGCGGTAGAGACGCTCGCAGCGCCGCTCCGCCTCGGGGCGCCACCAGGCGGCGGCGAACGTCTCGGCGAGGGCAAGCGGCCCCCCGACGCCGGGAATCTCGCGCTCGGCCTCGATGAGCACGGTGGCCAGCTCACGGACGGCCTCGGCGGGCATGTCCGCGAGCAGCAGGAAGTGAGGAGGCGTGTGGAGGACCGCGGCGACGGTCTCGCCGTCGTGGACCGCCCATCCCATGAGCACGTCCTCGCCCCACAGTCCGCCACGGATCGCGCGCAGAATCGTGAGCAGGATCGTGTTGTGGACCGGGTCACGCAGCAGCCACGGCTCCGCCGCCCCGGCGTACACCTCGGGATCGGAGGTGAAAGTCCATTTCATGCACCGATTGTGCAGACACGGACCGCGCCGGGGCGAACGAATATCACGCCGTGACGGTCAGGCGGCGCTCTCCTCGAGGTAGGGCGCCCACTGGGGATCTCCGACGTTGTGCGCGCCGATCAGACGCCAGTGGACGCCCCGTGGCACCACGGGGGCGACGCTCAGCGTCCATCCCAGCTCCTCCAGCATCCGGTCCGCCTTGCGGTGGTTGCAGGGCGTGCAGGAGGCAACGCAGTTCTCCCAGGTGTGAGGGCCTCCCCTCGACCGCGGAATGACGTGGTCGATGGTCTCGGCCCGCTGGCCGCAGTAGGCGCACCGGTAGTCGTCCCGGCGCATCAGCGCGGTCCTGGTCAGCGGGATTCGTGACCGGTAGGGGATGCGAACATATCTTCGCAGCCTGATCACCGATGGCACGTCGAGCGTGCGGGTCGCCGAGCGGAACACGGCGCCCCGCCCATCACGGTGCACGACATCCGCCTTCTCTCTGAGCACGAGCACGACCGCGCGGTGCAGGGAGAGGGTGGTCAGGGGTTCGTAGGTTGCGTTCAGCAGCAGGACTTGGCGCATCAGCGTGCCTTCCCCGCCGTGCGACGCGTCATCTGAGGGGGTACGCAGACGCGTACCCCGATTGGCGGCCCCTCCTGGGGCCCGGATGCTTCCGTCACAGGGACCTCCGCCGGACGGCCCAGCGGATGGTCACCACGGCACCGTCCTCCACCAAGTTTGGCTTCTGCATCGTCGTTCCCGCCACCCATAAATAACTGGAGGGACGCCTGGTACGTTTTATGCCCGCATTACCAGTTCTTAACTCCTCTCTTCAAAGATCGAATACGCCGCCCGCGCAATGGCTCCGACTTGCCTCTTCCAGGTCGTAGGGTTCCTGCCATGACCCGACAGCCATACCCGCCCGCCGGCCGTGATGACCTCGTCGAAGAGCTCCACGGCGTCCCCGTCGCCGACCCCTACCGATGGCTGGAAGACCCGGGGAATCCGGCGACCGAGGAGTGGCTGGCGGCTCAGGAGAAGCTGTTCTCCGTCGAGCTGGAGACACTCCCCGGCCGCGACGCGTTCAAAGCGCGGGTCACCGAGCTGCTCAGGTCCGGCTCGATCGGCACACCGGTCTGGCGCGGCGACCGGCGGTTCTTCATGCGGCGTACCCCGGACCAGGAGCACGCCGTCCTCTACACCGTCGATCCGGGCGGCGCGGAGCGCGCTCTGCTCGACCCGATGGCCCTCGACCCGACCGGGCTGACCACACTCGACTCCTGGCAGCCCGACAAGGAGGGCAGGCTGCTCGCCTACCAGGTCTCGGTCGGCGGTGACGAGGAGTCCAGCCTCTACCTGATGGACGTCGCCTTCGGCGACCGGATCGAGGGGCCGATCGACCGCTGCCGCTACTCCCCTGTGGCGTGGCTGCCCGGCGGCAAGGCTTTCTACTACGTGCGCAGGCTGCCCTCGACCGAGGTGCCCGAGGGCGAGGAGCAGTTCCACCGCCGGGTCTACCTGCACCGGGTCGGCACCTCGACCGAGGAAGACGTGCTGATCTTCGGTGACGGCATGGAGAAGACCAACTACTACGGCGTCGCGGTCTCCCGCGACGGCCGCTGGCTGCAGATCTCCGCCTCAAGAGGGACGGCGCCGCGCAACGACCTGTGGGTGGCCGACCTGTCGGGCTCCTCCCCCGAATCCCCTGACCTGGTCGTCGTCCAGGAGGGCGTCGACGCGCAGACCGCGCTGCACTTCGGCCGCGACGGCAGGCTTTACGTCTTCACCGACCGCGACGCCCCCCGCGCGCGAGTCTGCGTCGCGGATCCGGCCAGGCCCCAGGCGGAGCACTGGCGTGACCTGATCCCGCAGGATCCGCAGGCCGTGCTGACGGATTTCGCGATCCTCGACGACCTGGACCGCCCCGTCATGCTCGTCGGCTGGACGCGCCACGCGATCAGCGAGATCTCCGTCCACGACCTGGCGACCGGCGAGCGTGTCGGAGAGGTTCCCACGCCGGGGCTGGGCACGATCGGCGGCATCGTCGAGCGCCCCGAGGGGGGTCACGAGGCCTGGTTCGGTTACACCGACAACACCACCCCGCCGACCATCCAGCGCTACGACGCCCGCAGCGGTGAGACGACCCTGTGGGCCGCCTCCCCCGGCGCCGTCGAGGTGCCCGCCGTCGACACCGCGCAGGTGACCTACCGTTCGGCGGACGGTAGCGAGGTCCACATGCTGGTGATCACCAAGCCGGGCGCCGAGGGCCCGCGCCCCACCATCCTGTACGGCTACGGCGGGTTCGGCATTTCGATGACGCCCGGCTACTCGGCGTCGATCCTGACCTGGGTCGAGGCGGGCGGCGCGTACGCCATCGCCCAGTTGCGCGGCGGCGGTGAGCAGGGCGAGGAGTGGCACCGCGCGGGGATGCTCGCCAACAAGCAGAACGTCTTCGACGACCTGCACGCCGCGGCGGAGCACCTGATCGCCACCGGTGTGACCACCTCCTCGCAGCTGGCCATCTCCGGCGGCTCGAACGGCGGCCTCCTGGTCGGCGCCGCCCTCACCCAGCGCCCCGAGCTGTACGCCGCGGTCGCCTGCTCCGCGCCGCTGCTGGACATGATCCGCTACGAGCTGTTCGGCCTGGGCGCCACCTGGAACGTCGAGTACGGCTCGGCCGAAAAACCCGAGGAGTTCGCCTGGCTGCAGGCCTACTCGCCCTACCACCATGTCCGCGAGGGTGTGTCCTATCCGGCGACGCTGTTCACCGTCTTCCAGTCGGACACCCGGGTCCACCCGCTGCACGCCTGGAAGATGTGCGCCGCCCTGCAGCACGCGCAGGCCGCCGAGCGGCCGATCCTGCTGCGCAACGAGGCGGAGGCGGGCCACGGTGCCCGCGCGGTCAGCAAGTCCGTCGAGCTCGCGGCCGACCAGCTCACCTTCCTCGCTCACCACACGGGTCTGACCGCCTGACGGGGTCCCGGCGAGGACGCCGCCACGCGGGGCCGCCACAACGGCCCCGCGTGAGCGGGCGGCCAAGGACAACGGGGACAACGGGGACAACGGGGACAGCGAGGTCAGCGAGGGAACACGATGGTCTTGTGGCCGTCGAGGAGGACACGCTGCTCGGTGTGCCACCGGACGGCGCGGGCCAGGGCCTGGCACTCGACGTCGCGGCCGATGGCGGCCAGATCCTCCGCGGAGTGGGTGTGGTTGACCCGGGCCACCTCCTGCTCGATGATCGGACCCTCATCGAGAGCCGCGGTCACGTAGTGGGCGGTCGCGCCGATCAGCTTCACACCGCGCGAGTGGGCCTGATGGTACGGCTTGGCCCCCTTGAACGACGGCAGGAACGAGTGATGGATATTGATCACGTTTCCGGCGAGCTTGACGCAGAGGTCCTCCGACAGCACCTGCATGTAGCGGGCGAGCACCACCAGGTCGGCCTGGTAGTGGTCGACCAGGGCGAGGATCTCCGCCTCCTGCCTCGGCTTGGTCTCCGGGGTGACCGGCAGGTGGTGATAGTCGATGCCGTACGACTGGGTCAGCGGCCGCAGGTCGGGGTGGTTGGAGACCACGCCGACGATCTCGATGTCGAGCAGGCCTGAACGCGTCCGGTAGAGCAGGTCGTTGAGGCAGTGGCCGAACTTGCTGACCAGCACCAGCACCCGCTGCCTGACCGCGACGTCCCGCAGCTTGAAGTCCATGCCGAAGTCGGGGGCGAGCGCGGCGAAGGCCTCGCGGAGGGCGGCGTCGGGAAGCGGCGAGGAGAACTGCACGCGCATGAAGAACCGCTCGGAGTCGGGATCCCCGAACTGCTGGCTCTCGATGATGTTGCAGCCCCGCTGGGCCAGGAGGCCGGAGACCGCGGCCACCACACCGGGACGGTCCGGACAGGACAACGTCAAGACGAACTGGGCTTCGGAGCTCATCCGATCTCCTCGCTCAGCCGCTGGTAGCCCACGCCGGGCCTTCTGACTCGCTCTTTCATGCCTTCACTCTCGAAGAGGTCGGATCATACGGCGCCTTCACACCGACCTGGGCAGAGTACAGCGAGTCACCCACCTCCACCTGCACCGTGCCCCTCGCCAGGCCTCCCGTCGTGTCCACCACACGCTCGCCGGCGAAACCGAGGGCGACCGCGCGGCCGAGCGTGGGACCGTAGGCGGCCGAGGTGACGTAGCCCGTGGGGACACCGTCGGCGAGCAGTCGCTCGCCGCCCCACAGACGCACGCCGGGATCGTCGACGACGATCGAGACGACGCGGCGGGCGGGCGTGTCCAGGGCCGCCGCCGCCCCGCGGAAGGAGCCGTCGGCGCGGCAGGCGAACGTCAGGCCCGCCTCGGCCGGGGTGACGTCCGGGCCCAGCTCGCGGCCCCAGGCCCGGTAGCCCTTCTCCAGGCGCATGGCCTCGAGGGCGTAGTAGCCCGCCTGGGTGACGTCGCCCGCGGCGAGCAGCGTCTCGTAGACGGTGACCGCGAACTCGGCGGGAACGTACAGCTCCCAGCCGAGCTCGCCCACGTAGGTGATGCGGGTCGCGCGGACCGTGGCGTACCCGATGTCCACCGTCCGCGAGGAGCCGAACGGGAACGCGGAGAAGTCGGCCTTCGAGACGCGGCTCAGAAGTTCCCGCGACTTCGGGCCCATGACGCCGAAGACCGCGTACCCGCCGGTGACGTCCACCAGTTCGGCCCGTGCCCCGCCGATCCCCCTGGAGATCACGTCGAAGTCGCGGACGCCCTGTGCCGAGCCCGTGACGAGCAGGTATTCGTCCCGCGCGACCCTGGTCACGGTCAGGTCCGACTCGTATCCCCCTCGCTCGTTGAGCATCCCGGTGTAGACGCACCGTCCCGGCTCGACGTCGACTTCCGCGGTGCAGAGCCGGCTGAGCACCTCGCAGGCGTCCCGCCCCTTCAGGGTGAACTTCGCGAACGACGTCTGGTCGAACAGCGCGACCCCTTCGCGGCAGGCCCGCACCTCGGCCTCAACCAGCGGCTCCCACGCGGGCCTTGCGAAGGTGTACGGCGCGGCGGCCCCGAAGTAGTTGACGCGTTCCCAGCCCATCTTCGCCCCGAAGCGGGCGCCCGCCTCGCGGAGCAGGTGATGGACCGGGGAACGACGCAGCGGCCTGGCGCTCTCCAACTCGCGGTTCGGCCAGGCCATGGCGTAGTGCAGGCCGAGGGTCTCCTTGACCCGGTCGTGTAGCCAGGTGTCGTTGCCCGCCCACGGGGCGAAGCGCCGTAGGTCGGCCGCCCACAGGTCACGGGCAGGCTCGCCGTTGACGATCCACTCGGCCAGGGCCATGCCCGCGCCGCCCGCCGAGGCGATGCCCGCGGAGTTGAATCCCGCGCCGACGAAGAAGCCGCGCAGCTCGGGGGCCTCGCCGAGCAGGAACATGTTGTCGGGGGTGAAGCTCTCCGGGCCGTTGTAGAACATCCGCACCCCGGCGTCCTCCAGGGCGGGGACGCGGTGGATCGCGTTCTCCATGAGGATGGCGAACTGGTCCCAGTCCTCCTTCAGGAGCTGGAACTCGAACGGCTCGGGGATGCCGTCCATGCCCCACGGCTTGGCGTCCGGCTCGAACCCGCCGACGGCCAGGCCGCCGACCTCCTCCTTGTAGTAGGTGTAGCCGTCGGGGTCGCGCAGCACCGGCAGGTCGGGGTGCACCCCGGCGATCCGCTCGGTGACGATGTAGTAGTGCTCGGCGGAGTGCAGGGGCACGGTCACCCCGGCGAGCCCGCCGACGGCCTTGGCCCACTGTCCCGCGCAGTTGACGACGACCTCGGTCTCGATGTCGCCCCGGGTCGTCCGTACCCCGCTGACCCGGCCTTCCCGTGTCGCGAACCCGGTGACCTTGACGCGTTCCACGACCTGGACGCCGCGCCGCTGGGCGCCCCTGGCGAGGGCCTGGGTCAGGTCGGAGGGGTTGGCCTTGCCGTCGCCCGGCAGCCAGACCGCGCCCACCAGGTCGTCGGTGCGCATGGCGGGCCACAGCTCGCCCGCCTCCCTGGGCGAGATCAGCTCGCACTCGACGCCGAAGCTCCGCGCCGCGGCCGCGGTCCGCCTGAGCTGGGTCATCCGCTCGGGAGTCCGGGCAACGCTGACGCTGCCGCACCGCTTCCAGCCGGTGCCGAAGCCGGTCTCCCGCTCAAGGCGAGCGTACAGCTCGGTGCTGTAACGGATGAGGCCGGTCATGCTCTCGGTGCCGCGGAGCTGGCCGACCAGCCCGGCGGCGTGCCACGTGGTGCCGCAGGACAGCTGTCCCTGTTCGAGCAGCACGACGTCGGTCCAGCCGAGCTCGGCCAGGTGGTAGGCGACGCTGCAGCCGACGATGCCCCCGCCGACGACGACCACCTGGGCGCGTGCGGGAAGTGCTCCGCTCACCGGGCGTCCGCCCCGTGGCGGGGTTGGCTGCCTGTCAAGAGATGCTCCTCAGACGGTTCTGTCCCGGCCAGCTGCGCACGCCGCGCAGCAGGGTGATGAAGGCCTGCTCTGCCGGGCCGAGCAGGCGGTCCCTGCGGTGGGCGAGCACGATCGGCCTCGGCTGGGGGGCGGGGGCGATCTCCAGCACGGCCAGCCGCCCGTCGGCCAGCTCGCGCTCAACGCAGTGCTCGGAGACCAGCGAGACGCCGAGTCCCGCTGCGGCCGCCTGCTTGATCGTCTCCGGCCCCCAGATCTCGGTACGGCGCGCCTCGTCGAGCGCCCACGTCTCCAGCGCCTGCTCCTGCAGCTCCCTGGTGGACGAGCCGGGCTCACGGAGCAGGAACCGCTCCCCGGCCAGCTCGGACGGCTCCGCCGTACCCGCCTGGGCGAGGCGATGGCCGGGCTCGGTGATGAGCACCAGCCGGTCCTGGAGGATCGGCTCGCTCACCAGCTGGGCGGCACCGGGCTCGCCCGCGAGCACGGCCACGCCGATCTCGCCGTCGACGAGCTGCTTCTCCACCTGCTGGCCGTTGCCCACGTAGATGCCGACCTCGATGCCGGGGTGCCGCTCGCGGAAGACGGCCAGCAGCGGCGGCAGCAGGTAGGTGCCGACCGTGGTCGTCCCGCCCGCGACCAGGGTGCCGGTGTGCAGGCCCGAGACCTGCCGGATCGCGCTGACCGCCTCGTCGGCGAGGAGGAAGACCCGCTTGGCGTAGGCCAGCATGACCTCGCCCTCCGGGGTGAGCCGGATCCGCGCGCCGCTGCGGTCGATGAGGGTCGCCCGTAACGACTGCTCAAGCTGCCGGACCTGGTGGGAAACCGATGGCTGGCTCAGGTAGAGCTTCTGTGCGGCGGCCGAGAAGCCCCCACACTCGACAACGGTCATGAAAATCCACAGGCGATGCAGATTGAGCTGCAACGTCGTCCTCCCTCACCCCGGTGACGGGGGCTGTCACACGCCGCGAGCGGCGTCTATCGACGCGCGGAGCGCGTCCTCGAGCTGTTCCAGCCGGTGCCAGGGGATCTCGCCCATCGTGCAGATGCGGAAGAAGTCCGCGGAGAGCCTGCCCTGACCGGCGTAGATAACGTAGCCGCGCTTCTTCAGCTCATCATGAAGGGCTGCGTACGTGACGTTGTCCGGAAGGTGAATCATTGTGACGGTATTTGAACGATATGGATCATCAACGAGCACCTTCAGGCCGAGCCGCTCGAACTGGCCGCGCACCAGAGCCGCTCGCTCGCGGTAGAGCCTGGTCCTGGCCGGGAAGCCGCCGCTCTCCTCGAATTCGGCGATGGCCTCGTCCAGGGCGTAGCAGACCTGAACGGCCGGGGTGAACGGCACGTCGCCCTTGCGCTGGCCCTGCAGGTAGCTGGCCGCGTTCAGGTAAAGGGACCTGACCGGCACCTCGGTGATCCGCCTCAGGGACCTCTCGCCGCACAGGATGAACGACATGCCGGGCTGGCCGTGCAGGCCCTTGTTCGCGGTGCCGCAGATGACGTCGCCCGCGACCTCGGCCAGGTCCTGGTCCTCGATCGCGGTGCCGCTGATCGCGTCGATCACGAACAGGGCATCGGTGCGCGCCACGATCTCGCCGATCTCCCTGATCGGGTTGATCAGGCCGGTGGTGGTCTCGTGGTGGACGCAGACGACCGCGTCCACGTCGTCGTGCTCGGCCAGCGCGACGCGGACGGCCTCGGGGTCGGCCGGGACCGTCCACTCGGCGCGGACCTCGTGGAACGGGATGCCGTGCGCGGCCGCGATCTTGATCATGCGCTCGCCGTAGACGCCGTTGTTCACGATGAGCACGGAACGGCCCTCGCGGACCGAGCTGATCACCGCCATCTCCATGGCGGCGGTCCCCGAGCCCGTGACCAGCAGCGCCTCGTGGGTGCCCGCCAGGTTCAGACAGCGCGGGAGCCCCTCCCGGATGCGGGACAGGAGCTCGGTGAACTCGGGCTCGCGGTGGCACAGGTCCCCGCGCAGCAGGGCGTCCTTGACCCGCTGTGAGGTGCACGCCGGTCCTGGGTTCAGCAGAATGAGCTCTTCGTCCATCATCCACTCGATCTTTGGGTAGGCATGTCCGTATCGGTGCACTGCGGACGCTACCCGGGGAGCCCGAACGGTGGCAGCCGTCATTCGCCTATGGACCCCATAGCCGAACCGGCCTTGTCGTTCACCGTCCATTCAGCCGGGTCCACTCGACGGGATGTGGAAGCGTGAGCCTGATCGCCCTGACGTCACTCGCCGGGCTGTTCTCGGTCGTCGCCGGGATCAACGACGGCGGCGCGCTGCTGGCGACCGGCCTGAAGATTCCCAGCGTCCGGCCGCTGACCGGCCTGACCGTCCTGATGGCCTCCGTCGCGCTGGTCCCGCTGGGGACCTACCGGGTCGCGGCGACCTTCACCACCCGGCTGGCGAACCTGAACGGGCCCGGCGGCCAGGTCGCCACCGTCGTGGCCGTGCTGTGCGCCCTGGCCGTCGTCACCTTCCTCAGTGGCAGGGGAAGGCCGACCAGCCTGACCCTGGCCGTCGTCGGGGCCCTGACCGGCGCGGGTCTCGGTTGGGGGCTGCCTGTCTCGGCGGGCGTCGTGCTGTTCGTGCTCACTGTCGCGCTGGCGGCGCCGTTCGCCGGGGGGCTGCTGGCCGTACTGGTGAGCCGGCTGCTCACGCTGCCCGCGAACGGTGGCGCGCTGCGGCAGTGGCACCGCGCCGGGTTCACCCTGCAGTGCCTGGCCTACGCGGCCAACGACGGGCAGAAGATGCTGGCGATCTTCATGCTCGCCCTCGGTTTCCAGGGTGCCCCGCTCCCGGTCTGTCTGGCCGTCGCGGTGCTGTTCGGCGCCGGCGCCCTGTACGGCCTGCCGCGTGCCGGCCGTACCCTCAGCCGGGAGATCATCGTCTCCCGTCCCCTGCACGGTGTGACCGCGGAGCTGGCCAGCGGCACCGCGGTGGTCGGCTGCGCCGCGATCGGCGCGCCGGTGAGCATGACCCAGACGATCGCGGGCGCGCTGATCGGGGCCGGGGTCGCCGACAGCGTCGGCCGGGTCCGCTGGCATGCCGCGACGAAGATCGTCCTGGCCTGGACGCTGACGCTGCCGCTGAGCGGGCTGCTCGCCGCGGCGGCCGCGCTCATCGTCAGAGGGGTGGTCTCGTGAAGCGGCTGCGGCGGATACGCGACCTGATGACCGGGCGGATGGACGGCGGGCTCACGAAGGCCCTGATCGGGCAGCTCGAGGCGACCAAGGAGGGCGCCTGGCTGGCCATGGCCATGATCGGCGGTGACATCGAGCGCAGCGACGCCCACGCGCGGATGCGCGCCATCGAGCACCGGGGCGACACCGAGCGGGCCCGCCTGGCCGAGGAACTGTCCGGCTCCCTCGTCACGCCGATCGACCGGGAGGACCTGTACCGCCTCTCGCGCTCGATCGACGACGTGCTCGACTCCCTGCGCGACTTCGTCCGCGAGTCGTATCTGTACCGCGTCCCCGACCAGCGCCGCTTCGTCCCCATGCTCGACCAGGCGATCGTCGGCATCGAGGCTCTGGAGACCGCGGTCGGCGACCTGGCCTCCCGCCCGGCCACGGTGGCCGAGGACGCCCTGGAGGCCAAGAAGGCGGCCGGGACGCTGCGCCGGATGTACCAGTACGAGATCGCCCGCATCTTCTCCGGCGAGATCAGCTCGGAGGCGGTGAAGGAGCGCGAGCTGGTCCGCCGCCTGGAGATCGTCGGCATGGCGATCGGTGAGGCGGCGGACGCCATCGCGGACGGCGCGATGAAACGCTGAGGCCGGACGAGCCGCGGGCCGTACGGGGTCTCCCGTACGGCCCACGGGTCAGAGCTGAGCGGACGGGTCAGGAGACGCGAAGGTCGTCGATGGCCCAGTACCAGTTGTTGCTGGCGTCGTAGTAGCGGAAGCGGACGGTCATCGTGGAGGCGCCGGAGGGAACGGCGACCGAGAGGGACTCGGCCTGGGAGACGGCGTCGGCGGTGTAGCTCTTCACGACCGTGGTCGGGCCGCCGTCGAAGGAGACCAGGACCTGCGCCTTCTGGGTGCCCTCCTGGCGGTAGTGGGTGACGTAGGAGATCTTCGCCGTGGTACGGCCCGCGACGGAGTACGGCGCGCTGACGAGGGTGGAGTTGTAGGTGCCGGTGCCGTGGGAGGCGTCGTCCCACTCGTCGGAGTCGGCGACGGCGAACACGCCACGGCCCCTGACGAACAGCTCGCGCCACTGGTCACGCTGAGCCCTGGACCAGAACTCGTCGGTCGTGAACGACCAGCCGCGCCACTCCTCGACACCGCCGGAGGGCAGGCCGGTGTTGTCCACCGACCAGCCGGAGGGCGCGGTGTGGGTGAAGCCCTTGACCGTGGCCGGGATACCGGTCTCGCCGACGCGGGTGCCGAGGGTCAGGCCGTCGAAGGGGTCGGTGGCGCGCACCGCGACGGACTTGCCGTCCAGGCCCGCGGGGAGCGGGAGGTGGAGCTGGGCGAAGGCGGTGGCGGCCACGTCGACGAGGCGGGTGTCCGAGGGGGTGGCACCCGCGGCGATGCCGGGCCCTGAGGCGAGGACGAAGGTGCGGCGCTCCTCGATGGTCGAGCCGCCGTGGCCGCCCGCGTCGGTGTGGCCGTGGTCGGTGCCGACGATCACGGTCCACCGCTCGCTCGCGTAGGTGGGACGGGCCCTGACCGCGGCGAGGAGGCGGCCGATCTGCCCGTCGATGGTGCCGATCGCGTTCAGGTAGGCCTGGCTGCCCGCGCCGCTGCTGTGCCCGACGATGTCGATGTTGCCCAGGTAGACGAAGGCGGCGTCCGGGTTGCGGTCGCGGAGCACCTGCTCGGAGACCTGGGTGAGCCGCTCGTCCTCCGCGGGGTATCCGGCGGTGTCACCGTCGAGGACGATCCGGGCGTCGATGGCGGTGCCGAAGGTGCCCTGGTCACCGAGGGGCTTCCAGTCGACCGCGGCGTAGGTGGAGAAGGCCGGGTTGGTCCCCTCGACGCGGCTGAGGAAGTCGGGGTAGAGGTCGTAGCGCTTGCCGGTGAAGGTGTTGTCCTTCACCTTGTGCTTGTCCGGCCACACGCCGGTGGCGATCGTCGACCAGCCGGGGCCGCTGGAGGTCGCGGCCATGGGGTTGGTGTAGAGCAGGCTCGTCCCGAAGGTCCCGCCCGCGATCAGGGAGTCGAGGTTGGGCGCGGTCGCGGGGGCGATACGGTCGTAGCGCAGGCCGTCGAGGCCGATGACCAGGACCTTGTCCGCGCTGGTGCCGTTGGGGACGTTGGGGACGGGGAGCGGGGCGGCCAGGGTCGCCTTGCTGTTCAGGACCTTCTCGGGGGACGGGGCGGGGGTGACCGCCTGGGAGGCGGGCGTGCTCGGCTCGGCCAGGGCCGCCGTCGCCGGGACCAGGATCGTGGCCATCGCCGCCGTCGCCACCACCGCGTTGCGTAAGCGCATGAACATCCTCCTCGCTGGGGCCGGAAATTCCGGCTCTGCGCGAGGATCTCCGGCACGGGTGATCACGCAAAGGCTGGCAGGTTAACAATGAGCTTCGCAGGTAATCGCGTTTTTCAATTGGCGCTATAGGCGTATTGAATGAATAGATGGTGATAACGTCCGGGATTTATGAGCGATTCTGAGGTAAGCGATCGTCCCGCCGCCCGGGTGGTCTGCGTGGCGGGTGACGGCCGGGTGCTGCTGATGCACTGGCGCGACCCGGTCGGCGGCAGGACCCTGTGGGAGCCGCCCGGCGGCGGGATCGACCCGGGCGAGACGCCGCTGGAGGCGGCACGGCGGGAGCTGACCGAGGAGACCGGCCTGCCCGGTACGGCGGTGCTCGACCGGTGGCTGCCGGTGCACAGGGAGTTCGACTGGCTCGGCGTCCACTACGTCAAGACCGAGCGGTTCTACCTGGCCAGGTTCGACGGCACGCCCCTCGTGGACCCGGGGGCGTTCACCACCGAGGAGAACGACACCTACCTGGGCCACGGCTGGTTCTCCCCCGAGGAGATGGCCGCGCTCCCCGACGCTCTGGAGCCCCCGGACCTGGTCGAGGTCGTGTCCCGGATCGTCCGGCTGGGATAGCTCCCTGTGGGACGGTTCCCAGCCCACACTGTTTTCGGTTTTGGGTCGAAGTCCCCGGTGTGTTTCCCGGGGTGACTGTTCTGGGGGTTGCGCTTCGCGGTTTGGCCCGGTTGGCGGATGTTCGCTGTTCGCGCTGCGGGGGGCGGGTGGTCCGGCCGGCCGTCGTTGGTCGCGCTCTGGTGCTTTCAGGCCTCCGGCCTGGCGGGCGTGGGGGTTTCTGTCCTTTTATACGCCGGCCGGACCACCCGCCCCCCTCCGCGCACGACTTGCCCCACCGTACGGCGCGCGGACCGTAGTCGCTCCCTTTCCGACTGCCCAGGGGGCTCGGGGTGGCTGAAGCGATCCGTGGGGGGTTCGGTTCAGGGCTGATCGCCGTAGCTGAAGCTCCTGTGCGGGAAGGAGCGCAGGGCTGAGGTGAAAAGCTGCCCCTTAAGAAGGGCCTCCCCACCCGTGGAGCACCAGCTTCGGTGAGGCGAGTGATGCCCACCCAGTCCGGTGTGCGGCTTCCACTTCATAGGTTGACGCTTGGCCTGGGTCGTCATCCGTAATCATGCTGACGCCGTACCAGCCGTCGACGACACCTTGGGAGCACGTCATCGGACTGGGCGTCTCCCGATCCTCAGCCTCCACCTCTGCGGGAGAGAGCCGGGCCTTCCGGAGGTGGTGGGGGCCGCTCGTGGTTGCCCACTGTGTCGCCCAGGATCGTTGCCTTGGACCCGCCAGGAAAGCGGACATCGAAGCGAACATCGAAGCGGGCGTTCTCGTCGATGTTCCTGACTGCCCGGATGCGCGTCAAGGCCGTGCGTCGAAGCCTCCGGCCTTGAGGTGGTCGAGGAAGTCGGCCCAGGCCGCCGGAGAGAAGACCAGTTCGGGGCCATGCGGGTCTTTGGAATCGCGGACAAGGCGACGGTCGCCGGTATAGGCGATTTCAACGCAGTTGCCGCCGTTGGTGCTGAGGCTACTTTTGCGCCAGGCGACGGGAGTCGGGTCCGTGTTCGAGGCAGCCATGTTCCTCCTTCCTGGGTCAGTATGGGTTATTTTCTGATCATTGAGAAGACAAGGGTTGCTGTCTCCTGGGCAGAAAGCGCTTGAGCAGTCAGATCGTTAAACATGTCGGTATATACGTCCAGCTCGTCGGCGTCTTCGAGGACGAGGCCACTCATAGCCTGTTCGATGTAGACGAGCGTGGGGTCCGCCGAGTCTGGGAACTCCAAGATGACGAACGGCCCGTCCATCGCCGGGTGGGCTCCTGTCCGGAACGGCAGGACCTGGATTGTAATGTTCGGAAGCTTGCTCTGCTGGAGCAGGAAGGCAAGTTGATCGTTCATTGTTCTCGCGTCGCCCACCTCCCGTACCAGTACCGCTTCGTCCAGTACGGCGTGCAGCCGGACCGGATTGTCGCGACTCAGGAGTCGTTGGCGTGCCAGGCGAACCTCGGCTTTCTCCTCGATGCGCGCCGAGTTGGACCTCGTAGCCGTCGCCTCGATCACCGCTTTGGCATATGCCTCGGTCTGTAGAAGACCTGGAATCACCTGTGCTTCGTAGGTGCGGATCACCGCCGCGTCGGACTCAAGACCGATGTAGGAGTCGAAACCGGTCTTCAGTGTGTCTCGGTGGCGGTGCCACCAGCCTTTCTGTCGCGATTCGCGCGCCAACGTGATCAATTCCTGCCGAAGCGCCTCTTCCGTGACGCTGTAGTGATCGAGCAGGTCACTGACATCGCCATGGTGAACGCTCACCCGGCCTGTTTCAATGCGCGAGACCTTGGTCGCGGACCAGCCCAGGAGGGTGGCCACATCGGTTCCGTTGAGACCGGCGGCTTCTCGCAGGCGTCGCAGCTCAATCCCGAGTCGGCGACGCCGGGCAGTGGGGCTGATGGGCATCGTCACCCTTCCGGTTGGATCTCATAGCTTCGCAAAGCCTGTCTGCCTGCGCAAACACAATCCATTCGAGATTTCGCGCAAACGCAATTGCGTGTACGCACTTGCTCAGGCATGCTCTGAGCGTACGGCATGTAGCTGTAAGTATCTGTCTGGTGTCAGAAAGTAGTCTGAATCACTCAAATCGGAAGGGCTGGCCATGAAGTCGTGTGATCCGCAAGAGCAGTTCGATCATCTGGTGCGGTTGGGACGGGATCTGCACCGGATCGGGGTGGGCACCACGCTGGTGCTGCCGGTAACCGGTCAGCCCGTCCTGGAGGTCGTCTCGATGGGCAGGACCAGAATCCGGGTGGTGGTGGTCCGGCGGGCGCGGGAGTGGATGTTCATCTGGCGGCCATGGTGGGCGCGGATCTGGATGCCGGGTTCGTGGGTGTGGGCCGAGGCCGACAACGCCGCCGACATCGTCGCCATGGCGGCCGCCGCATGACCCCGCCTCCGCCCCCATTCCCGCTCTCGGCCACGACCGCGCGGGCCGCCTGCCGCTACGAGCGCCACCGTGCGGCCTCACCCCGCTGGGCCGTGCTGTTCCCCCTGGGCCACGCCGAGTTCCCCGGCACCCCCGCCTCGGTCCCCACCGCCCGCCGGTGGGCCCGCGACCTGCTGTCCGGCAGGCTCTCCGACACCACCCTCGACGACGCCCTTCTCCTGCTCAGCGAGGTCGTCACCAACGCCGTCGTCCACTCCGACTCGGGGCGTGAGCCGTACGGGTCGGTGACGGTGTGCGTGGCGCTCTCGAACGACCACGGCGACAGCACGGTTCACGTCGAGGTGATCGACGACGGGTCGGATGACAGCCTGCCGTTCGTCCGCGCGGCGACGACCGACAGCGACGGCGGACGCGGCCTGCTCATGGTCGAACTGCTCTCGGCCCGCTGGGGCGTCCACCACGACGACGAGGCGGGCAACGCGGTGTGGTTCCACCTGCCGGACGGGCCGGACAGGACAGGGGCGCGGGACACGGGTAGTGGGCCGGTCACCTGAGCCCTCCAGGTCGCTCGTCGTCCATCGGCACCGGCCAGGTCCGCGTACTCCTCACCGTCCCGGCGCCTGGGGAAGGCAGGCGGATGAGGAGGATGGGATGGAGCCGGGAGAGGTGGCCGGACTCGCTCTCATCCCGCGGAGGGGACCACGCTGGCGCCCAGGCGCCTGAGGGAGTGACCCATCAGCGGCCTTCCTCCGGGAAGGTCCGCCAGGCCGAACAGGCGGTTGCGCAGGGCGATCCGCCACGCCTGGTGCGGAACCGTCCAGCCCGCGGTGCTCCTGCCTGCTGCCTGCTTGCGCAGCACGAAGGGGCGCATCCGCCGTTCGTAGCGCTCCAGCGCGGAGCCGACGTCCGCTCCGAGTAGTTCCGTGGCCAGCGTGTGGGCCCCGCCCATCGCCATCGACGACCCCTGGCCCGCCATGAGCGAGACGGCGTGGGCGGCGTCGCCCAGCAGGGTGACCCTGCCCCTGCTCCACGTGGGCATGCGGATCTGCGCGACGTAGTCGTAGTACGGATCCTCCGGGCACTGCTCGAGCATCCTGTCGACCAGGGGGCCCAGCCCTCGGTAGACGCTCAGTGTCTCCGCCCTGGGATCGGTGGGCAACGTCATGGCCGGGCAGGCGTGGATGAGGGAGGCCGCCAGGGCGCCGTTCCCCGTCGGGTAGAACCCGGCCTGCCGGTCGGGCACGCCCACCAGGACGAACCTCCTGCCGACCTCCTCGGCGAGTTCGGCGTCCTGGAACAGGTAGGACACGGTGTGGTAGCCCAGCGAGCGCAGGAACGCCTCCTCCCCGCCGAAGACCAGCCGCCGGACCGTGGAGTGGATGCCGTCGGCGCCCACGAGGAGGTCCGCCCTGCGGACGGTGCCGTCGGTCAGCTCGACCTCCACGCCCGAGGGGACGTCGTGGACGGCCTCGATGCCGGTGCCGTACAGGATCGGGAGGTCACGGGGCAGCGCCGAGCGCAGGACCGCCTCCAGGTCCCCGCGCATGAGGCTCAGCACCCGGCCGCCGAGCATCTCCTGGAAGGAGGCGTAACGCAGGCCGCCGACCCGTCTGCCGCGCCTGTCCGCGTAAGTCAGCTCGGCGATGTCGGCGGCGACCTCGCGCAGCTCGCCGAGGATGCCCATCCGCTCGGCCACGTCGTAACCGGAGCCGAAGAAGTCCATCATGTAGCCGTCCGAACGCGGCGCCGCCGCCCTCTCCACGACGGCCACCTCGGCGCCTGCGCGCTCCAGCCACCAGGCCAGGGTGAGTCCGGCTATTCCCGCTCCGCAGATCATGACCTTCATCATCGCTCCGCTTCCCGGGCGAACAGCCCGTTCCGGTAAATGGCCAGCACCTCGTCGGCCCAGCGGGCCGCTCCCTCAGGTCCAAGGGGGTCGACGCCGAGCACGTCGGTGAGCTGGTCCCGCAGGAGCAGCAGCATCAGGTCGTTGACCATGAGGAAGGCGGTGCGGACCGGCGGGTCATCGCCGGGCACGAGCACACCGCGCGCGATCAGGGCGTCGGCGGTCGCCTGGCTGGCGGCGAACCAGCGTCGGAACACCTCCGTGCCCGCGGGATCACCCGACAGCAGGAGACGGCGCAGGTAGCGCGAGACAGGTGAGTCCGGCGGCAGTTCCCTCAGGAACACCTCGGCGAACGAGGCGCCGTCCACGGGGTCGAGCTCACCGTCCGCCACCCGGGAGAACAGGCCGTCGAAGATGGACGCCACGTACGCGTCCACGGCGGCGCGCAGCCGTTCCTTGGAGCCGAAGTGGTGGATGACAAGGCCCGGCGAGACCCCCGCGGCCGTGGAGATCTGCCGGACGGTCACCGAGTCGGGCCCGAGCGCCGCGAACAGTTCCAGGGCACGGTCCCGGATAACGGCCTTGGCGGTCAGATCATCATGGGCTGAACACATGTTTAGGATACTAAACACATGTTCAGCTCAGATCAAGTGAACGGAACCCGGCCGTCCGGCGGGCGCCGCCCCCAGGGTGCGGCGCCGCGTGCCGGCACCGATCAGGTCCGCGTCACCACCCGCCGTACCGGCGACGACGGGAGCCCGCCTTCACCGGCGGGCGGGGCACCGCCTGGGCGCCTCACCCGAGGGAGCGGTCGGCGGGGCCGTCATAGTGGTCCGGGCCCTGCATCGACAGGTCGAGCGGCTGGACCATGTGCGAGTTGGACGAGGCCCGCCAGCCCTTCTCCCGGGTGGCCTCCTCGATGGAGTGGGCGCACAGTGAGAGCGAGCGGCAGACGATGAACAGGGCCTTGAGCTGGAGCGGCTCGTATCCCATGTCCAGGCCGATGCAGCCCATGGCGCCGGGGCCGTTGATCCAGATGCGGCGGCCGAAGACCTCCTCCGTCGCCTCCTCCATCGCGCGGGCGACGGCCACGTAGCGGCCCGAGACGCCGAGCTCGTCGGCGAGGCCGAGCAGACGGACGGTACGCGGGTCACGGATGTGCTGGGCGTGGTGGAATCCGGGCATCCGCTCACGGCGCTCGCGCATCTCGGCGACGACCTTGGCCGCGGCGTCCGCGTCGCTCAGCCCTTCGCGCACGGCCCGCTCGGCCACGGCCAGGAACAGCTCCGCGGGACGGTCGGCGGTGCCGTGCAGACGGCCGATGCCCGCGACGCCCGCGGCCACCGCGGAGTTGAGCTCGGCGCCACCCGAGGTGGCGAAACGGACCGTGGCCGAGGAGGGCGACATGGCGTGCTCGGCCATGTTCACCATGATCGCCTCGGTCATCCTGCCCACCTCGGGCGTCGGCAGCTCACCCCTGAGCACCAGGTGGAAGTGCTCGCCGAAGGTGATGTTGCCGGTCAGCTCGTTGACGTCGTACCCGCGGACGACGATGCGGTCCTTGTTCTTCCAGGCGATCGCCGTCTCCCAGGCGAACGGCTTCTTCTCGGTCAACGGAGTTTCCTTTCGGGGAAGTAGACGCACGCCGGGTCGAGTTCCTCGCGCAGCAGGCGCAGGTCCTCGGGAGCCGGCGGGACGACGGTGGTGAGATCGGGGGAGAACAGCGGGGTGAACCCGGTGTTGTCCAGCACGGCCCGCTCCGTGGCACCGGGCATCAGCGCGGTCACGGTGAGAGCGGAGTCCTCCGCCTCCATGACGCACAGGTCGGTGACGACCTTGACGGCCAGCGGCGGCAGCCCGGCCGCCGCGCGGGCTCCGGGGCCCGACAGGAATCCGGGGCTGGTGACGTAGTCGCAGCGCGCCGGGAAGCGGCGCCGCTCGTGGTCGGTGAGGACGACCACCTGACGGCAGTGACTGGCGATGTCGTTGGCGCCGCCGCTGCCGGGCAGCCGGACACGTTCCCCGCTCTCGCGGGGCACCCAGGTGGAGTTGATGTTGGCGTACTCGTCGACCTGCGCTCCACCGAGGAAACCGGTCCGCACCAGACCTCGCTGGACCAGGCCGCCCAGTGCCTCGAACAGCGACCCGTGACGGGAGGCGCCGTGCATCAGGCGGGGGTCGACCACGGAGACCGGGGTCGGCACGACCCGGGGGAACATCACGCCGGACTCGATGACGAGCTTGGCTCCGGGAGCGTGGGTGCGCTGGGCGAGCGTCGCGGCGAGCAACGGCAACCCGGTCCCGACGATCACCAGGTCGCCGTCCCCGATCTGCCGCGCCCCCTCGACCACGAGCAGCTCACGCGGGGTCGGCCCGCTCATACGAGACTCCTCATCTGGTCGGTCAGCAGCGCCCTGAGTGAGCCCTCCGGGTCACGGAGGCTCAGGAAGGCGTCGAAGTCGGCCCCCGCGTACACGTTCGCGGCGAGCCAGTGGCGCAGTTCCCCGTCACCGGCCCGGCCGAGCGCCTGGTACTCCTTGATCTCCGACTCGGCGAAGTCGTAGGCGCGGTACACCGAGGTGGGGAAGGCGCCGAACGGCTGCTCGACCACGGCGGAGACGTAGGCCTCGGGGATCGTGACCTGCTCCGGCCGGTCGGCGAACGACCCCGCCGGGACGATCTCCTCGGCCGAGACGATCGTCACCCTGGCCGCCCTGACCATGTCCACCTCATGCGAGGTGACCCCCTCGATAACGACATTTCCCGAAATATCAGCACGGTTCGCGTGGATGATCGCCACATCCGGGATCATCGCCTTCAGCAGAACCAGGGGACTGCCGCTCCAGGGGTCGACGTCCTGCCTGGCGTAACCGGCCGCGACCATGTCGGTGAGCAGGTCGGTGCCGAGCAGGCTCCTGGTCGGCAGGTACGGCAGGCCGAGCGCCCCCGCCGCGAACCGGGTGGCCATGGCCAGGTGGCTGTGGTCGCCCACGCTCACCTCGCCGCGCTCGACCGCCCGCCGCCAGGCGAACAGCGTGCCGTACCGCTCCAGGTTGCCGGTGCCCTGCTCCGTCCTGGCCACGAGCCCGGCCGCGACCAGCATGTCCAGCGGCAGGGAGAGGTTGCAGCCGACCACGGTCAGCCCGCCGACCCCCTGCCGGATCACCTCGTGGACCAGGGCCATCGGGCAGCGGTTGATGTTCTGCCCGCCCATGCCTACCACCGCGCCCGGCGTGACGAAACGTGCGACGGCCTCGGCCGCGGTGGTCACCTTCTCCGCCGTCATCGACGCCTCGCGGCCCTGACATGCGCCGTCGGCGCGTTCAGAAGCTTATGCACGCCGACCGCCACTCGGTGTAGAAGTCCCAGACCTGCGGAGAACACTCGGGCGGCCCGAACTGCGACATCTTCGAGCCCATGTGCGGCAGGTGCGCGTACGCGCCGACGCCAGGCCTGTTGACGTGCAGCATGCCCGCCTCGAAGCGCTCAAGCGCCTCGAACGCCTTGGACATGTCCGAGGTGAAGATCGTGCCGCTCATGCCGTACCTGACGGAGTTGGAGATCCGCATCGCGTCGTCGAAGCCGTCGCAGTCGATCACGGAGAGCACCGGCCCGAAGATCTCCTCCTGGGCGATCTCGCTGTCCCACGGCACGTCGCGCAGCACGGTCGGCTGGACGTAGCAGCCGTCGGGCACGCCCTCCGTGTGGCGCCCGCCGCCGACGGCGACCCTGGCTCCGGCCTCCTGGGCGGATCTGATCGCCTCCAGGCAGGCCCTCATCCGGGCCTCGCTGACCACAGGGCCGATGTCGGCGCCCGCGTCGGCGCCCGCGCCGACCTTCAGCGCCGAGACCCGCTCGACCAGGCGCTCGAGGAACTCGTCCTTGACGCGCACGTCGACCACGACCCTGGAGGTCGCGCTGCAGCGCTGGCCCGACTGGCCGAACGCGCCGAACACCGTGGCCTGGACCGCCTTGTCGAGGTCGGCGTCGGCCAGGACGAGGACGGCGTTCTTGCCGCCCAGTTCGAGCTGGGTACGCAGCAGCCTGGGGGCACCCGCGGTGTGGATGGCCAGGCCGACGGGCAGTGAGCCGGTGAAGCTGATGCCGGTCACGCGCTCGTCGGCGACCAGCGCCTCGCCCGCGGCGATGTCGCCCTGGACGAGGTTGAGCACTCCGGGGGGCAGTCCGGCGTCCACGAACGCCTCGGTCAGCAGCGCGCCGCTCAGCGGGGTGAACGGCGACGGCTTGAACACCGCGGTGCAGCCGGACAGCAGCGCGGGGGCGACCTTCCACATGGGAATCGCCAGCGGGAAGTTCCACGGCGTGATCAGGCCGACCACGCCGAGCGGGGCGCGAAAGGTGTAGGAGAAGGTCCTCGGTTCCTCGGCCGGGGTGGTCTCACCGTTCAGTCGCCGGGCCTCGCCCGCGGTGAAGTCGAGGATGGCCAGGGCGCGCCTGACCTCGCCGCGCGCCTCCTTCAGCAGCTTGCCCTGCTCACGAGTGATCGCCTGGGCGAAGTCCTCAGCCCGTTCCTCGATGAGCCGCTCGACGGCCCGCAGGTAATCGGCCCGCCGGATCGGGCCCAGCGCCTTCCAAGCGGGGAAGGCCGCCGACGCGGCCTCGACGGCGAGGTCGACGTCCGCTCCGCCGGACTCGGCGAAGTCGCCGACGCGGTCCGACAGATCGCCCGGGTTGATGTTGGGCCGGGTCTGCCCGCTCTCCGGCGGGCGCCACTGGCCCCCTATGTGGTTGAGCAGGTAGCGACTCTCCATCGGATTCCTTTCCACCGTGCGACTGTCAGTGGTCAGCCTCACCGCGCGCGCTCCCCTCTCACAAGGGGGAATTACCCGATGCCTCCGATAGGCAGGGGCTATAGCGCTTTACCTATGAGCCCGATCAACAAATGATGCGTTGGCCGCGCTCCGGCACTGGGTTAGACATTCGGCAGCACGCGGTCTCCGTCCGTCAAAGAGCCACTAAATGGCCCCCAAATGACGTTAACCACGAATTCATCTGATCGAAACAAGCCGGTGGGTTGAACGTCGCTCAGGTAAGACCGACAAACGCCATGGTTCAGGGCGTAAAACTCCCAGAAGGGCACTTTCTATGCGAAACCTCCGCTTGCGGGCGGCATCGGCGACCGTACTGGCCATGCTCTCCCTCAGCGCCTGCGGCGGCAGCGCCACAGCCGGCGACTACGACTGGGCCGCCGCCCCGGACGAATCCAAGATCGCCGCACAGGGCGCCGACCTTCCCACGTACGGCCTGGCGCCCGACTGGGCCAACTACGAGGAGGTCATCAAGACCTTCTGCGCCAAGCACGGCGGCACCTGCAAGCACGCCGACACCGACATGTCCTCCGCGGAGGAGATCCAGCGCTTCGACGCGGAGAAGGGCAACCCGGTCGGCACCGCCAGCGACATCGGCCTGATGTGGGGACCGGTCGCCGAGGCCAAGGGCGTCGCCCCTTCCTACCTCCCGCCGTCGGCGAGCAAGCTCAAGGACTGGCAGAAGGCCAAGAACGGCGGCTGGGTCGCCACCTTCGTCGGCGTTCCGGCGTTCGTGGTCAACACCGACAAGGTCACCAACCCGCCGAAGAGCTGGGCCGACCTGCTCAAGCCCGAGTACAAGGGCATGATCGCCACGAAGAACCCGGCCTCCTCCGGCACGGGCCAGGCCATGGTCGTCGCCGCCGCGGTCGCCAACGGCGGCTCGGTCGACAACCTCGTCCCGGCCTACGACTACTTCAAGAAGCTCAAGGACGCGGGCAACCTCAGCGACGCCAAGCTGAGCGAGGAGACCCTGGAGAAGGGCGAGGCCCCGATCCAGATCAACTACGACTTCAACGGCCTGGCCCAGAAGAACGCCCTCAAGGCCAAGAACGTCAACGTGGAAGTGATCATCCCCAGCGACGGCTCCGTCTGGTCCCCCTCGGGGCTGATGATCAACAAGTACAACACCGCCAAGGGCGACTTCCTCAAGGGCTTCCTGGACTACGCCCTGTCCGACGAGGCCCAGACCCTCTTCGCCAAGTTCGGCGCCCGGCCGATCCGCTCCCTCAACGGTGACCTGCAGCTGCCCGCGGACGCCAAGGCCAACTGGCTGCCGGACGCCGCGTACGCGCCGGTGAAGGAGATCGAGATCACCAAGGTGAGCCCCGAGCAGATCGTCGCCGACTGGGAGGCGAAGGTTCTAGCGTGACCCAGCACACCCCTGAGCCCGTGGCGGGAGGAGCACTCCTCCCGCCACCGGCGGGTGCCCGCCCGGCCCCCGCCCCAAGGCACGAAACGCCCGTCTCAGGCGAAGACGTCACCGCCTCGCCTCCGGGCCACATCGCGGGCCGTATGGGGAGGGCTCTCAGGAACTGGGGGCCGGCGCTCCCGCTGCTGGCGTTCACGTTCGCGATGCTCGTGCTCCCCGCCGCCAGGCTGGTCAACGACACCTTCGCGCTGCGCGCGGGCGGCTACGGCCTCGACAACGTGACGCGGGTGATCGAGAACCCGGTGGACCGGCAGGCCATCGCGGGCTCGCTCGGCCTCGGAGTGGTGCAGGCGACCCTCGCCACCCTCCTCGGCGCCCCCGCGGCCTGGCTGATCACCCGGATGCGCCTCGGCGGCCGGGCCTTCTGGCTTTCCCTGATGAACGTGGCCTCCAACTTCGCGGGCATCGGGCTGGCCTTCGGCTTCGTCGCGCTGATCGGTTCGACCGGCATGCTCACCCTGATCCTCGGCGGCCTCTTCGGGATCGACAACCCCTTCCCCTCGACCGGCTCATTCACCGGCATGAACATCGTCTACCTGTACTTCAACGTGCCGATGTTCGTGTTGCTGACCCTGCCCGCGCTGAGCGTGCTCAAGGACGACTGGCAGGAGGCGGCGGCGGTCTGCCACGCGACCCGGTGGCAGTTCTGGCGCCATGTGGGCATCCCCGTGCTGTCGCCGTTCGTGACCGCGGGGTGGCTGCTCATCTTCACCTGGACCATCGGCGTCTACGCGGTGGCGTACGCCGTCGCGGCCAGCCCGGGCAGCCAGAAGCTCATCACCCTGCAGATCGGTACCACGCTGGAGTCCTCGGTCTTCGGTTTGGAGCGCGCCGCGGTGCTCTCGGTGCTGCTCATGATCCTCGCCGCGGGCACGACCGCGCTCTACCGGCTCTCGCTGAGGCGGGCGCAGCGGTGGCTGTGACCGAGGAGTCCCGAAAGCCCCGGGAGCGGCACCGGTGCCGCTCCCGAAGACGCGGGCGAGAAGACGAACGAGAAACGGTGCGCTACCCATGAAAAGGCGGATCTTCCTGGGCCTTCTCGGCCTCTACTTCGGGCTGCCCCTGCTGGCGGCCCTGCTGTACTCCGTCGCGACCCGCTGGACCGACACCCCGCTGCCGGACGGCTACACCCTGGACCACTGGCTCGGCGTTTTCGGCAAGCCGGACGTGACGTCCGCGCTGCTGCGCTCCCTGCTGCTGTCCGCCGTGGTCGTGGTCGTCGACACGCTGCTCGTCGTGCCCGCCGCCTACTGGTCGGTCGTGCACAACCCGAGGATCGGCTCGGTGGTGCAGACGATCGCGGTGATCCCGTTCGCTGTGCCGTGGGTGGTCATCGGAGCGGGCCTCCAACTCGTCACCGCGTCGTTCGCCCCCGACCTGTTCGGCACATTCTGGCTGCTCGCGGCGGCGACCGCGGCCATCGCCTTCCCGTTCATGTACTGGGCGGTCGAGGGCTCCCTGATCGCCGCGGGAGCCGTACGGCTCAGCGAGGCGGCGGCGACCTGCGGCGCCGGTCCCGTCCAGACCCTGGTCCGGGTGATCTTCCCGGCGATCCGCGGCGGTGTGGTCTCGGGCGCGCTGCTGGTCGTCGCCACCGCGATGAACGAGTTCGCGCTCGCCAAGATCCTGGTGGGAGCCAAGTTCGAGACGCTGCCGATCTGGTCGGCCCGTCAGTTCGTCTCCCGCACCCTCGGCGACCCCAACGCGCTCGCCGTCGTCACGATCTTCACCTTCGGCCTCCTGTTCGCACTCTCCGCCCTGGTCGTCCATCTCGGGCGCGGCAGGGTGAGCACCATCGGAAGGACCCTGCGTTGACCTCCTCCCCCTCGTGAACGAGGGGGATTCCCACGGTCGCCCGTGAGGGTTCCTGTTTCACCGCCGGCCGCCCGCCCGAGAGGACTCTCGTTGAGGTCTCACACCAGCTCCGCAGGCGTTTCACCTGTCCGCCAGCCCGGCGGCCAGGATGTTCTTCGCGGCGTTCACGTCCCGGTCATGGGCCGCGCCGCAGGCGCACACCCACGCACGGACGCCGAGCGGCATCTCCTCTTGCAGCGCCCCGCAGGCCGAGCACAGCTTGGAGGAGGGCAGCCACCGGTCCGCCACCAGCAGGTCGCGCCCGTACCAGGCCGCCTTGTACTCCAGCATGGACCGCAGTTCCCGCCAGCCCGCGTCCGAGATGGCGCGGGCCAGGCCGCGGTTTCTGACCATGTTGCGGACGGTGAGGTTCTCCACGGCGATCACTTGGTTCTCGCGAACGAGCCGTGTCGTGAGCTGGTGCAGGTGGTCCCGGCGGCGGTCGGCGATCCGGGCATGCACCCGCGCCACCTTGAGGCGGGCCTTGGCCCGGTTGGCCGACCCCGTGGCTTTGCGGGCGAGCGCCCGCTGGGCCTTGGCCAGCCGGCGCCGACCGGCCCGCTCGTGCCGGCGGTTGACGATCTTCTCCCCGGTGGACAGCGTCACCAAAGCGGTGATCCCGACGTCCACCCCCACCGACGACCCGATGGGCGGCAGCGGGGAGATCTCCTCCTCCACCAGAAGAGACACGAACCAGCGCCCCGCCACGTCCCGGGAGACGGTGACCGTGGACGGCTGCGCCCCCTCCGGCAGCGGACGCGACCACACAACGTCCAGCGGCTCGTTCATCTTCGCCAGGGTGAGCCGGCCGTCGCGCCACCGGAAGGCCGAGCGGGTGTACTCGGCCGACGCCCGCGACCGCTTACGGGACTTGAAGACCGGATACCCGGCACGCTTGGCGAAGAAGTTCGTGAACGCCGCCTGCAGGTGCCGCAACGCCTGCTGCAACGGAACCGACGACACCTCCGACAGGAAACCGTACTCGCCGCCGCGCTTCCAGGCCGTCAGCGCGGCCGACGACTCCGCATACGAGACGCGGCGCCCGTGCAGCCGGTGGGCGCGGGTGCGTTCCTCCAAGGCCTTGTTATAGACCAGGCGCACGCACCCGAAGGTCCGGGCGAGCTCGGAGGCCTGCTCGGGGGTGGGGTGGAAGCGGTATCGGTAGGCCCGCTTCACGAGCTGCGCCATGCCCCACCTTCTACCACACAACCCACCAAATGTCGAACGCGTGTTCGATTTTGCGGTGATATGCCGCGCTTCCTCCCCCGCCTGAAGGCAGGGGTCTCCACACTCAAGGAGTTCTGATGAGTCACGTCGTCCTCGACGGCATCACCAAGCGCTACGCGGGCCATGTCGCGCTGGCCGGGGTGAACGTCAGCGTGGAGCAGGGAGAGATGCTGGCCCTGCTCGGCCCCTCCGGCTGCGGCAAGACCACCCTGCTGCGCTGCATCGCCGGTCTCACCGAGTTCGACTCGGGACGGCTGACCATCGGTGGCACCGACATGGCGGGCGTGCCGGTCCGCAGGCGCCCGATCGGCATGGTCTTCCAGTCCTACGCACTGTTCCCCAACCTGACCGTGCGCGGCAACATCGGCTTCCCGCTGACCGTGCGCAGGCAGGCCAAGGCCGCGGTCGCCGAGCGCGTCGAGGAGATGCTCGAGCTCGTCGGACTGTCGGAGCAGGGGGACAGGCTGCCCAATCAGCTCTCCGGCGGCCAGCAGCAACGCGTCGCACTGGCCCGCGCGCTTGCGCCCCGCCCCGAGGTGCTGCTGCTGGACGAGCCGCTGTCCGCGCTGGACGCCCAGGTGCGTCACCGGCTGCGTGACGAGGTCAGGCGCATCCAGCACCAGGTCGGCATCACCACGGTCTTCGTCACTCACGACCAGGCGGAGGCGCTGGCCATCTCCGACCGGGTCGCGGTGATGAACGCCGGGGACATCGAGCAGTGCGCCGCCCCCTCCGAGATCTACACCGCCCCCTCGACCCGCTTCGCGGCGGGCTTCGTCGGCAACCGCAACACCCTTGAGCTGCACGCGAGCGGAGGGCGGGTGACCGCGGGCGGCGCCTTCGACGTCGAGGCCCCCTGGGAGCGGGTGCTGTGCATGTTCCGCCCCGAGGACGTCTCGGTGCGCCACGAGGGGCCCGGCGCCCGCGCGGTCGTCGACGTGACGGTGTTTCTCGGCGCGACCACCCGCGTCTACGTCCAGGCCGAGGTCAACGGCTCCCCCGCCACGGTCTTCGCCGACCTCCCCTCACGCGCCGCCGCCACACTCTCCCCCGGCGACGTCGTACGGCTCAGCGTGGACCCCGGCCACGTCCAGGTCTTCCCCGCCTGACCGCTCCCCGGCCGCGCGACGTCACGACACGGCCGGGGCCGACCGACCGCCGGGGCCCGTCGCCAGGAGGTGCGAGGGTCCATGCGATCACCGGAGCGGTCAGGGCGCTTCCTCATCCCTTGTGGATGACGCTGGAGACACCGCTGAGCCTGGTGGTGCCCGGCTTGTGGACAATGATCTTCTTCATCGTACCCTCACAGGAAAACGACTACAGGTACGAGAAACAAGTATTCTCCGGTTCCACCGGATTGCAATGTTTAATGAAAAACGGGAATTAATCACTTTAGTCGACCAGAGGCCGAACAGCCGGGATCAGATTGTCTTTCTCTATGTAAATCACGACGTGTTCACCGCGTTCCTCTCTGCGGGTCTCGCGCCAGCCGTACTTGCGGTAGAGCTCGATCGCGGCGAGCTGGTTCAGCGTGGTGTCCGCGCACAGGCGGTGATACCCCAGCTCAATCGCCCGTCGCTCCAGCTCGGCGACCATCCGGTCACCGAGTCCGCGCCGCTGGAAATCCGGATGGACGCGCATGCGACACATCTCGGCCGTCCCGGAGTCGACGCGGCGGAGCCCGCCCATCGCCACGACCCGCCCGCAGGAGAGATCCCCGACAAGGAACTCTCCCTTGGCGGCGATGTAGATCTCACCGATGCGCGGGAAGTCGTCCTCGTAGTAGACACCGTCCCCCGGGGCGAGACCGACCTGGGCGAGGCAGATCCGGTGCAGCGCCCGGACGGATTCGAGGTCGGACCGGCGATAACGCCGGATCCTCATGCATCCCTCACCGTCGAGTCCATCGCGGGCGTGGCGCGCAACGCCTCCAGGTAGAGCTTGAGCTCGGGATGGTTGGGATCCTTGCCCTCCACGTCCCTGGCCACCTCGTGGGCGCGCTGCATGAGGATGTCCGGCCTGCAGCCCTCCCCCAGGCTGGCGAGGGTGGCCTTGGCGATGGCCAGCGCCTCGTCGATGTCCCCCTCGAGGAGCTTGCACTTGGCCCGGTCGAACTTGATGAACGTCGGGTCGAGCCAGTCGCCGGGGCCGTACTTGGTGAGCGCCTGTTCCAGGATGAGGTCGGCCTCCATGGCCTGCCCCAGCTTCACCAGCGCGTCGCCCTGGTGGAAGTAGAGCTGCCGCTCGGTGTAGCCGAAGGTCGCGTCGTCCTGGTCCGCCGCCGCCATCTGGGAGAAGGCCGCCCTGGCCCGGGACAGCGCCCGCTTGGCCTGGTCGACCACATCCTTCTTACCCGCGCCCGACAGCATCGCGAGCGCACGGGCCTCGACGACGGGTGCCATGGCCTGGGCCGCGCACGGCGTCTGGCCCGCCAGATCGCGGCTCTTCCTGGCGAGGTTGAGCGCCTCGCGCGGATCCCCGTAGTAGAGCGGGACCAGGGCCTCCCTGGCGATGACCCAGGCCCTCAGCGCGCGGTCCCCGGTGTCGTCCGCGGCGATCCTGCCCGTCCTGAAGAAGGACCGGGCCATCCTGTGGTCCCCCAGGTTGACCATGATCATGCCGCTGAGGCCCGCGAGCTGGGCCGCCATGCGGCACAGCCGCTCCTGCAGATCCACCGGCTGGCGCCGCTCCATGGCCTTGCGCACGGCACTGAACTCCAGCAGCACGTCGCACAGCAGCCGCAACGGCGGCGTGTTCATGTACTGGCGGCCGAAGCCGATAGTGGCTTCCTCCCACTGGTCGAGCATCGCGGGCGAGACGGTGGCCGACACCAGGGTCTCGTCCATCCTTCTCCGGATGTTCTCCACCGATCCGAGCACCTGTCCGTCGAGCCCGACGGCGGTACCCGCAAGAAGCTGTAAAAGCGTCCTCCGCAACACGTTCTCGTCCTCCTCGCTCCCGTCCGCGGAAAAGGCGCCGCCGATCAGCTGGATCGACGACTCGCGCGGACCAGGGGAAGTGTCGGGTCTTCCGTCTCGGAGATCGCTCCGGACGGCGCCGGACGCCCTGTGGCCGTGGCCACAGATGCAGGGACCGTCATAACCGAGGGAGACCGGTTCGACCCGGTAAGCGGAACACAGGTAGTGGAGGTATTCGGGCCCCGGACGTTTCAGCCCGCTCTCATAGGCGGACAGGAGCGTCTCCCCGATCCCCGGAGCCGACTTGCCGTCGCGTTCGAACAGTGCCCGTATCTGTTCGATTACGTCGGCGAGGGCGACACCGTGCGCGAGACGATGAGCCTTGATGCGGGTGGTCCCGAACTGGGGACCGCACACATCGTGGATCTCTTCCGCGATCTGAGCCGGGTTACGCCCTACGGCGAGGCCCCTCGCGCGAATCTGCCGCGCTAACTCCGTCTCCCTGTGCTGCCTGCCGGACATACCGGCCCCTCTCTCGCGGCCAGCTGGGCTGGTTGGCACGCCTGTCCCGACCGGTCCTCTCCCCGTTGACCCAGTGTGATTCGGGCGTCGCACTGTGCCTACAGAGAATAATGGACCACAGTTGGCTCATTCGAAACGCGCGAATGAAGCCGTCGGCTAAGGATCGTCCTCCGATGGACTGTTTCTTTCAACCTACTTGGGACAATGCACATCCTGATCTTGGTAAGAGTGACATTGACCCATCGGGCCAGGTGAGTCATCTTTGGCCAACCAGCATCGATCCGCGTGACCGAGCGGACACGATTTGGTGGGAGATGGGCCGAACCCAAGAGGAGGAACGAGGTGGGGGAAGACGACTTCGGGCACCTGGAGCGGTTGGTGTCAGAACTTGACGCTCGCGGGTTACACGCCCGAGTGGTGCGGACCCAGGCAGGCCGCGCCTTCGTCCGTGTGATCAACCCGAACGCGACCAGCCTGGCGGAGAACGTCACCTGCCGTGCGCAGGCCGCCCCCAGCCACCGTGATTGGTACTACTGGTGGTCCTGGGGAGAGCGGATGCACACGGTCAAGGACCCCGCCGGCGCGGCGACCAAGGTCGCCCGAGTGCTCGCCGCGGTGGGGGAGTGAGATAGACGGCGCACCGGATGGGATCGCAGCCATCCGGTCCGCCGTGTCCACCGCGGCTCGGCGGAGTCGGCGGGGTGACCGGTGCGGAGCGTCCTCGGACGCTGGGCACCCCGCCGGCTCCGAGATCGGGCGGGCCGGTCCCCATGTCGGCGAGATCCGCGGGACCACCGAGGACGCGACGTGGGCACGGATCTCAGCACGAGAACAGACTTCAAGTACCAGCGCAGACACGGGCCTCAGCAGCGGCGCGGGCACGAGAACGGGCCTCAGCACGAGCGCGGGCACGGCTGTGAGCGCCGATGTGAACAGGCGTGGACATCGGCACGAGCACAGATACCACCACAAGCCGCCGTCCGGGGCAGCCCGGACGGGGATCGGAGGGATCCCTCCCGGAACGGCACGGGACACGCTTCCGGGTGCGTGCCCCGTCCGGGCAGTTCGTCACCGGATCACCCTGGCTCGCCCCCCGCGGCCCCGAGTCCGGACGATCCCGTCCTCCCCGGCGTGATGTGACGACGGCCGGTTCGGTCGGCAATATAGGGATGTCGCTTGACTTACCCCCCTTTGTCGACCGAACCGATCCGGGAGGGATCCACTCCGTGTTCCTGCTCGTCCCCTCGCCCACCCCTACCCCCACCCTCACTCCTTCGCCCACACCGTCGGGCCTGCCATCCGGCTGGGAGGATCTCACCAACATGGGGGCGGGCTTAGTGGACCCGACATGTGGACGGGATGGTGGGGTAATCTGCGGGCTCGTGCAGACCGTTCTGCCCGTGGAATGGGCCCCCATCGTCGCAAACGTGATCGCGGGCCTGATCGCAATCGTGCTGATCTCAGCCGTCGCGATCGTGCTGCGCAAGATGGCCCACCGCCTGATCACCCGCGTCGTGCAGCGCGCCTCCTCGGACAGGCCGTCCCTGGCCGGACGGCTTCGCGGCAAGGACGTGATCCCCCTCGACGGCCTCGACGCCATCATGGCCGAACGGCGCAGGCAACGGGCCGAGACCATGGGCTCCGTGCTCAAGCACGTGGCCTCGATCATCGTCCTCGGCACCGCGGCCCTGACCATCCTCGAACGCCTTTCCGTCCCCATCGCCCCCCTGCTGACCAGCGTCGGCATTCTGGGCGTCGCGATCGGCTTCGGCGCCCAGGAGCTCGTCAAGGACTTCATCGCGGGCATGTTCATGCTTCTGGAGGACCAGTACGGCGTGGGCGACGTGATCGACGTCGGTGCCGCGGTCGGCACCGTCGAAGCCGTCACCCTGCGCATCACCAGGCTGCGCGACATCGACGGCCGGGTCTGGTACGTCCGCAACGGCACCATCATCCGCGTCGGCAACGAGTCTCAGGGCTGGTCCCGCGCCGCGGTCGACGTGCCGGTCGCCTACACCGTCGACGTCCCCGTCGTCCGTGACCTGCTGAACAAAGTGGTCGAGGAGCTGTGGCAGGACACCGACTTCCGCGACTCGATCATCGTGGAGGAGCCGAAGGTCTGGGGAATCGAGCAGATCTCCGGCACGGCCGTCGTCTTCCGGGTCAGCGCCAAGACCATCCCGTCCCGGCAGGCCGAGGTCGCCAGGGAGCTTCGCGTCCGCGTCAAGGCGGCGCTGGACGGCGCTTCCATTCCGATCGCCAGCGTCGCTTAGGCTTGGAGACGTGTCCGCCATCCCCGATGAACCCCAGTCCTTCTACGACGCCGTCGGCGGCGAGGAGGCCTTCCGCCGTCTCGTCCACCGCTTCTACGAAGGCGTCGTGGAAGACCCCCTGCTCCGACCGCTCTACCCCGAGGAAGACCTCACCGGGGCCGAAGACCGGCTGCGCCTCTTCCTGATCCAGTACTGGGGCGGCCCTGGCACCTACAGCCAGCAACGCGGGCACCCGCGCCTGCGGATGCGGCACAACCCGTTCGTCATCGGCTCCGCCGAACGCGACGCGTGGCTGAAGCACATGCACGACGCGGTTGTCCTCCTCGAGCTCCCCGAGGAGCTGGAGAAGCGCCTGTGGGACTACCTCGTCTACGCCGCGCACAGCATGGTCAACGCTCCTGACGCATAAACCCGGCCGGGCAGGGGCAGCCCATGCACATGGAGACCCCCTGGTGGCGTGATGCCGTCGTCTACGAGATCTACGTTCGCAGCTTCGCCGACGCCTCAGGAGACGGCGTCGGCGATCTGGCCGGCATCAGGCAGCGCATGCCGTACCTCGCCGACCTCGGTGTCGACGCGATCTGGCTGACCCCCTTCTACCGCTCCCCCATGGCGGACGGCGGCTACGACGTGGCCGACTACCGTGACGTCGACCCGCTCTTCGGCACGCTGGCCGACTTCGACGCCCTCGTCGCCGAGGCCCACGCGCGCGGTCTGCGGGTGATCGTGGACATCGTGCCCAACCACAGCTCGTCCGAGCACGAGTGGTTCAAGGCGGCGCTGCGGGGCGAGGGCCGCGACCGCTACGTCTTCCACGACGGCGGGGACCTGCCGCCCAACAACTGGCAGTCGACCTTCAGTGGCCCGGCTTGGAGCAAAACACCCGACGGGCAGTGGTACCTCCACCTGTTCGCCCCCGAGCAGCCCGACTTCAACTGGCGCAACCCGGAGGTGCACGCCGAGTTCCTCGACGTGCTGAGGTTCTGGCTGGACCGCGACGTCGACGGGTTCAGAATCGACGTGGCGATGGGTCTGTACAAGGCCGAAGGCCTGCCGGACACCCCTCCGGAGGACCAGGCGTTCAAGGCCGAGTCGCCGATCTGGGGCAGGCCCGAGGTACACGAGGTCTACCGGCGGTGGCGCGAGGTGCTCGACTCCTACCCCGGAGAGCGGATGGCCATCGGCGAGGTGTGGACCGACTCGACCGAGGACCTCGCCCGCTACGTCCGCCCCGACGAGCTGCATCAGAGCTTCAACTTCGCCTGGCTGGAGGCGCCCTGGTCCGCGGCGGCGTTCCGGAAGATCATCGATGACACCCTGGGCGCCGTGACCGCTCCCACCTGGGTGCTGTCCAACCACGACGTGGTCCGGCACGTCACCCGGTACGGCGGGGACCTGCCCAACTCCACGGCGGGCCTCGCCCGCGCGCGGGCGGCACTGCTGGCCATGCTCGCCCTGCCGGGATCGGCCTATCTGTACCAGGGCGAGGAGCTCGGCCTCCCCGAGGTCAGGGACCTTCCCCCGCAGGCCCGCCAGGATCCTATCTTCGCCCGTTCCCAGGGAACGCTGCCGGGGCGCGACGGCTGCCGGGTGCCCCTCCCCTGGTCCGGCGTGGCCGAGCCGTACGGCTTCTCACCCGACGGCGCGCGGCCCTGGCTGCCCCAGCCGGTCGAGTGGACGGTGCTGACCGCCGAGCGTCAGGCGGGCGACCCGGGCTCGACCCTGAGCTTCTACCAGGAGGCTCTGCGCGCCCGCCGCGCGCTACGCGGTTCACTCGCCGACGGCATCACGTGGCTGGACTCCCCCGAGGACTCGCTGTTCTTCAGCCGTGGCCGCCTGACATGCGTCGTCAACTGCGGCACCGACGCGGTTCCCCTCCCACCACACGATCGCGTCCTGATCGGCAGCGCCCCGGTGGACGGCCACCTGCTCCCCCCGGACACCGCGGCCTGGCTCCACACTCCGTGATCTGAGGCTGCCCCGCCCGGCGTGACCGCGGAAAGCTTCCGCATCCCGGGACCGGCCCCTCTTCCACACCCCGGTGGAGCCCTTCCACGAAAGCCTCCACCGGGCCGGCTCCATCCGCCCCGGCCCCGGTCATTCCGGGTTCACTGTCCGGCGACGAGGAAGCGCTCAAGGTAGTCGAGCTCGTGCTGCTCCAGCCTGCGCGGGGTCGCCCGCTCCACGTCGTAGGCGACCAGCACGGAGGAGGCACGGACGAAGGTCGTTTCCTCATCGCGGATCTCGTAGTTGAGGACGAACTTCACCGGCTTGATCTCGGTCACCCACGACTCCACCCTGACCGGGTCGGCGCGGAAGGTGAGGGGGCGCCGATAGTCGATCTCGTGGCGGGCCACCACGAGGCCGCTGAAGGGCGTCTCCCCCTCCCGGTGCGGGTCGAGGTGGAACATCTCCAGCCGCGCGTCCTCGAGGTAGTCGAAGAACCTGACGTTGTTGACGTGGCCCTGCGAGTCGACGTCGGCGAACCTGACGGCCCTGAGGAACACATGCCTGCGGGTATCGCTCACGGCCTCTGCCACGCTCTGTTCAAACACAACCCAAAAGGTAGCGAGCCCCCGGCTCCCAGCGCACAGCGGGGGCGCCGGGAGCCGGGGGCGACTCGCGTCAGTCGCGGGTGAGCTTGCGGTAGGTGACGCGGTGCGGACGGGCCGCGTCGGCACCCAGGCGTTCGATCTTGTTCTTCTCGTAGTCGGCGAAGTTGCCCTCGAACCAGAACCAGTTCGAACCTTCCTCCCAGGCGAGGATGTGGGTGGCGATGCGGTCGAGGAACCACCGGTCGTGCGAGGTGATGACCGCGCAGCCGGGGAAGTCGAGCAGCGCGTTCTCCAGGCTGGAGAGCGTCTCGGTGTCGAGGTCGTTGGTCGGCTCGTCAAGCAGCAGCACGTTGCCGCCCTGCTTGAGGGTCAGCGCCAGGTTGAGCCGGTTGCGCTCGCCGCCGGACAAAACGCCCGCCTTCTTCTGCTGGTCGGGCCCCTTGAACCCGAAGGCGGCGATGTAGGCGCGCGACGGCATCTCGACCTGGCCGACCTTGATGTAGTCGAGCCCGTCGGAGACGACCTCCCAGACGTTCTTCGCCGGGTCGATGCCGCCCCTGCTCTGGTCGGCATAGGAGATCTTGACGGTGTCACCGACGACGACCTGCCCGTCGTCCGGGGTCTCGCTGCCGGTGACCATCCGGAACAGCGTCGTCTTGCCGACGCCGTTCGGGCCGATGATGCCGACGATGCCGTTACGCGGCAGGTCGAACGACAGGTCGTCCATGAGGAGACGGTCCTCGAAGCCCTTGGTGAGCTTCTCCGCCCGGATCACCGTGGTGCCCAGACGCGGGCCCGGCGGGATCTGGATCTCCTCGAAGTCCAGCTTGCGGTGCTTGTCGGCCTCGGCGGCCATCTCCTCGTAGCGCTGCAGGCGCGCGCGGCTCTTGGTCTGGCGGGCCCTGGCGTTGGAGCGGACCCACTCGAGCTCTTCCTCAAGGCGCTTCTTGCGCTTGGCGTCCTTCTGCCCCTCAAGCTTGAGCCGCGCGGCCTTGGCCTCCAGGTAGGTGGAGTAGTTGCCCTCGTAGGGGTGGCAACGACCGCGGTCGAGCTCGAGAATCCAGTTGGCCACGTTGTCCAGGAAGTAACGGTCGTGGGTGACGGCCAGGACGGTCCCGGGGTATTTCTCCAGGTGCGACTCAAGCCACTGGACGCTCTCTGCGTCGAGGTGGTTGGTGGGCTCGTCGAGCAGGAGAAGGTCGGGCTGCTCGAGCAGCAGCTTGCACAGCGCGACCCGGCGACGCTCACCACCGGACAGCAGGGTGACGTCGGCGTCGGGCGGCGGGCAGCGAAGGGCGTCCATCGCCTGCTCGAGCTGACTGTCGAGGTCCCACCCGTTGCGGTGGTCCAGGGCATCTTGGAGCTTGCCCATCTCGTTGAGCAGCTCGTCGCTGTAGTCGGTGGCCATCAGCTCGGCGATCTCATTGAACCGGTCAAGCATGGCCTTGGTCTCGGCGACGCCCTCCTCGACGTTGCCGAGCACGTTCTTGGACTCGTTGAGGGGGGGCTCCTGCTGGAGCATCCCGACGGTGAAGCCGGGCATGAGCCGGGCGTCGCCGTTGGACGGCTGCTCCAGGCCCGCCATCATCTTCAGCAGCGTCGACTTTCCTGTGCCGTTCGGCCCAAGAACGCCGATCTTCGCGCCCGGCAGGAACGACAGCGTCACATCATCGAGGACGACCTTGTCACCATGCGCCTTGCGCACGCGCTGCAGTGTGTAGATGTACTCCGGCATGCCCTCTAGCTTAGAGCCTGATGGGCTTAGCTAGGGGCACCCTCCGGCCCTGGCCGCCTGGCGGGCGGCACAGGCGTCGCGGGCAGGCAGATCCGGTCGCGTCCGAGCTCCTTCGCCCGGTAAAGAGCCAGGTCCGCCGCGGCGAGCAGCTCGATCAGGTCGTCACCGTGCATGCTCATGATCGCGACACCCGCGGAGATCGTCACGGTGACCATGTTCTCGTCGGCGGGGACAGCCATCCGCCCGATGCGGGAACGCAGCCGCTCGGCGACCCTGCGGGCCTCGGTCACGTCGGCCCTGGGCAGCAGGACAACGAACTCCTCTCCGCCGAAACGGCCGACCACGTCGTAGTCGCGCAGCTGGCTGCGGATGGTGGCCGCGACCCCGATCAGCACCTGGTCTCCAACCAGATGCCCGTAGGTGTCGTTGACCCGTTTGAAGTGGTCGATGTCGACGATCAGCAGGGCGAGCGTCTCCCCGGTACGGCGCGCCCTGACGATCTCGGTGTCGGCCTCGCGCTGCCACGCGGCGGCGTTGAGCAGGCCGGTCTTCGGATCGGTGCGGGCCGCGGCCTGGAGCTGGGCGTGCAGCAGGCTGCGCTGGAGCAGCACCACCGGTGGCAGGGCCAGCACCAGCAGCGCCAGGTTCACCCCGCACGCGATGGCGACGAGGACGCCCAGGCAGAGTTCGACCACATCGAGCAGCAGGCTCTCACGGTTCCACAGCACGTCCCGCCAGCGGGTGTCGGGGACAGCGGTGTGCGCCGCGATGGCGATCAGCGCGGTGTTCAACACCGTGAACAGGACGGCACAGCCGACGGCGAGGAGGATCGGGCCACCGGTCCCCTCTGTGGGAACGTCCAGTTCGCCGACCACGGCGTGGAACAGCACCGAGGCCGCGCCCCCGGCCAGGCTGATGGCGGCCGAACTGAAGACCCTCCGATAGACAACCGTCTCACGCACCCGTTTCTGCAACAGGATCTGCAGCGGAATGGGCGCCAGCAGCGCGTAGACGGGCGGCAGCAGCAGCGCGGCCGGCAGCCACCAGGCGGACAGCAGGTCGCGGGAGACACCCGCGGGCATACCGAGCCTGCGGGTCGCCTCGATGCAGACGGCGCCGCAGACCATCAGCGCGACGAAGGTGAGTAGATCGTGCCAGTGGAAATCACTCGATGCGGCGAAAAACCCGATTGCGACGAGATCCAGGGCCACGATGCCGCAAAGATAGACAACCAATGGACGGCGCTGCCCAAGGATGGGCCACCGATCGGCCAGGGTCGTCACGGTGTCACGTGATTTGACCGAGGTGTGACTGGGTGCCGCCATGTCGTCCCCTTCTCCGACTAACGATGTGTAACACGATAGTTGCGGAGTGTGCGCCGCGCGATGGGAACCGCTACCTTGGGCGGAGTGGGTCCACTCATCAGGTGGCCCATTTTTGGGGACCGCTCCTCCCGGAGAGCGGACCATGTAGGAAAGGAGCAGCCATGCTGCGAGGTGTGACCTGGACATAGGCCCTGTCCCTTAGATCTTTTACCTCCTGCGGTCGCCTAGTCGGCATCTCGCGGCGTTCCCACCCCACCCCGCGAAAACGCTGCGCAAGCTCCGTGTTCGCCGCGGGAACCCCGGGATGTCCCGGTCATCACAGCCGGTTGCGGCCCCTCCTTCTGCGACGCACCGCTGACCGCATGCGCCATCGACCGCACGCACCGCCGATCGCACGCATCATTGACCGCACGCACCGTCAACCGCACGCACTGCCGATCGCACGCATCGTCAACCGCAGGCACCACTGACCGCACACCCGGCTCGACCGCGACGCACCATCCGGCTGCGGCGCGCCATCGGGCCTCGATGCGTCGGACCGGCTGCGGCACACCGGCGGACCGCGATATCTCGGTGGTCAAAGCGCACCGGTTGACGGCGATACAGCAGTTGGTCATGAGGCACCCGGTTGACCGGTTGACCACGACGCACGGGTTGACCACGACGCGCCGGTTGCTGAATCTCAACGCGTGATGTCGCCGCAGACAGTGGCTCTGACCTGGGAGAGCAGCGGGTTGCCGAGCGACATCACGCGTAGATCATCAGTAGTCGGCCGACAGCGTAGGCAAGATCTGCGAGACAGGACCAGCACCGTGCTTCGAGCGTGTGGCACGGCAAGCGTGTAGCACGGGCAAGTCCATCGGCCGTTCTTTCGGCGCCACCTCCCTTCTGTGGGAAAGAGCACCGACCGCATACGGCCGATACCCCCTCCCCTCACCCCTTCTCACCCCCCTTGTCCCCTCCGGAGCCCCTTTGCCGCAGTCCGAAGACTCCACCCGGAGAACGGGTCTCGAGAGCCCCGGCCTCAAAGAACATCCCCTGGCGGGAATCCGCCGCCTCAAGCGGCCATGCGCACCTCCGTAGGCCACGGCGTCTCGTCGCGTGCCTTGCCGTCACCCGGCCCCGGCTCTCGCCCCACGCCTTGGCCCTCCTCCACGTCGTGGCCCGTATCGTGCTCCGCGTTGTGATCGGCATCGTGGTCGGCGTCGTGGTCCGCTGCTCCGTACTCTCCGGCGAGCCGTCTCACCGCACCTCCTCCGGCCCCGGCCGTCTCAACCGACTCGTCTCCGTCAGCCCCGCCTCTCAGCAGAGCCAGGGAACCGGAGGCGTTCGCCGGGCCGGAGGCGGCGCGGACCGCAAAGCCCGTGGCGGGGGCGGCACTGCCCATGGCCCAGTCGTGCGTCTCCTTGTCGAGCTCGTTCCGCTGCTGCATGCCTAGCACCGGGGCCGCCCCGCCCCGTTGCGGCTTGCTGAAGCTTCCCAGGCCCCAGCGCAGGTCGTGCCCGAGCGAGTTGGCCTCAACCTCGGGCATGAAACGACGCTCACCGTCGTGGGTGAACTCACGGATGCGCAGCCGCCCCTGCACGACGATCGGCTGCCCGACCCGGACCGCTATGTGGAGCGAGTAACGGAGTGTCATTGACCTCCAACTCACAGTGAAGTCTCTACGATCTGTGCTACATGGACAGGTCTTGCTTCCATGTCCATGTCGATCAGGGAGTGGCCCGTGCCGCTTGCCGTACAGCGACTGCGGTCGCCCGACGGAGGTCCGGCGTCTTGCACCGTGGTGGGATCGGACGGTCTCCCCGTCGAACCCATCGAAGACTTCCTTGCGCATCTGTGGGCCACGGGTGCGGCTCCGAACACTGTTCAGGCTTATGCCCATGATCTGAAGGATCTCTTCGTCTGGCTTGACCAGGCGGGCCTGGACTTTCGGCGGCTTGGCCTGGAGCAGCTGGCCCAGTTCTTCGACTGGTTGCGGCGCCCCAAGCCTGCCCGCACGCCTGGAGTGTTCATGCTGCCCGGGACCGCGCCAGCGGTGGAGAACAGCACCCTGCAGCGCAAGCGCAGCGCGGTGGCCTCCTTTTACCGCTTCCATGCCCGACGCGATGAGTCGGTGCCCGCGCTGCTCGGCGAGCTCATCGGAGCTCGGCCAACCGGCCGCTACATCCCGATGTTGGCCCATACCCACCGCGGACAGCCCGGCGCGCAGTCCTACAGCCCGATCCGCATTCACGTGCGGCGCAAGCCGCCCAAGCCCTTGACCCCGGAGGAAGTCCGCCAGGTCCTCGATGCTTGCCGTCGGCGACGCGACCGGTTCCTCTTCACCTTGCTGGACGAGTCGGGGCTGCGGATCAGCGAGGCGCTCGGCTTGCGGCACAGCGACCTGCACCTGCGCCGGGGCCAAGTGCATGTCATCGCCCGTGAGAACAACGCCAACGGCGCCCGCGCCAAGGGCATGAAGAGCAGGATCGTGCCGGTCCGCGGGGATCTGTTCGATCTCTACGCCGACTACATGGAAACCGAGTACGGATCGCTGGACTGCGACTATGCCTTCGTCAACCTCTTCCACCCGCCCCTCGGCGCTCCGATGACCCGGGAGAACGTCAACGACCTGGTGGAGCGGCTGCGCGAACGCACCGGTATCGCCCATTTTCATCCGCACGCTCTGCGCCACACCTACGCCACCCGCCTGCTGCGGGCAGAGGTGCCCATCGAGGTCGTCGCCGAATTGCTCGGCCACTCCAGCCCACAGACCACCGCCGAGACCTACAGCCACCTGAATGTTGAAGATCATCGTCGGGTCCTTGTCTCCGCGGGAGTGATCGAGGATGGGGCGGTCAGCCGATGAGTACGACGCCGGCGGCCCGTCCGTCGACAGGTCTGCTGGAACGCCTGGTGGCGGTCGTCCGGCCGGAGTTTCGCGCCGAGGTGTTCCATCCGCCTAAGAACAGCCCGGTGTTTTTTCAGGGCATCTGCCGGATCCCGTCGTGTCCGACCGCGATCAGCTTCGCCGCCAAGGAGCTGTGTCAGGGCCACTATCAGCGTTGGAAGGCCTCCCCTGGGTCCGACTTGGAGGCCTTCGTCGCCGAGGAGGACGTCGCCACCCTGGCCCGGATGACGATCCTCAGCTGCGCGATTCGCGGCTGTCAGCGGGCCCGCAAGGCCCACACACTCTGCCATCGCCACGTCTTGGCATGGGCGGCGGCCGGCCGGCCCGATGTCGAGACGTGGGTGGGACGGACGCTCTACTCGCCGCCACGCAACGCAGGCCAGGTGGAGACGACCTGCCGGGTGCCTGAATGCGAGCGGTGGACCGATGGCCCCAACATGCCGCTTTGCATCAGCCATGACCGACGCTGGCGCTGGCAGGGACGTCCGGGCCTTGAGGACTTCCTCGCGGAACTCGCCCACGGCCGCGATCCGCGGGTGCGGCTGCACGACCTTCCCCGACAGGTTCGGCTGGAGCTGCAGTTTGGCCTGCAGTGCCGCCACGATGAGGCCAATAAGCTGACCTCGATCCGGTCGGTGGTCACTGCGGTGAACTGGGTGCGGCGCTTGGGCGTCACCAGCTTGCTCGACTACACCGAGGGCGAATGGCGCCAGCAGCTCGGTTCTCATCGGCACGCTTTCGATGTCATCGCCCGGGTGTTCTTGTTGGACACGCGTTTCCGGCTGGAAGCCCTGGTCATGGACGGTGATCCCTGGGCGGATCAGTATCCGCGCGATGTCTGGGATCTTCGTCATCTCGGCTTTCAGAACGAGGATGCCCGCCATATGCGGTTCAGCCTCATTCCCCAGCCTTGGCTGCGTGAGCTGGCCAAGCGTTGGTGTCGACTGCGGCTGAGCAAGGGCTTGGCCCCGGTGACCGTCGCCCGTGACCTGGTGAACTGCACCGCTTTCGCCACCCACCTCGCCGCTGCCGTCCCTGGCGCCCAGCCCGAGGACCTCACCCGGTCCCGGCTCGAAGCCTGGATGGCCGCGCTACAGGTTGAGTGGCCAACCCCCGGCCGCGGCCAGCGCATCGTGTCGCTGAGCATCTTCCTCAAGGACATTCACCGGCATGAGTGGGAAGCACGGCTCCCCTCTGGCGCGCTGATCTTCCACGACGACCTGCCGCCCAAGAAGCGCGCCAACCCTCGCTGGATCGCCGAACACCTGATGCGGCAGCTGGAGGCCCCGGACACCCTCGCTTTGTTCCCTCATGAGGAGGGCCGCGCCATGCTGCAGATCATCATGGCCTGCGGGCTGCGGCTCAAGGATGCCCGCTACCTGCCCTTCGAGTGCCTCGTCCGCGACAACTCCGAAGCGCCCTACCTGGCCTGGCTGAATCGCAAGATGCACGACCGCGCGGCGTTCTTCCCCGTCAGCGAGGCCCTCGCCGAGGTGATCGCCGCCCAGCAGCGCCGCACCCTGGAGCGTTATCCCGGCGGCTGCCCCTGGCTGTTCGCCGCCCTGCAGGCCAACCTCGACGGCAAGAAACCCGCCAGCGACAAGGCCTTTCGCAACCAGCTGGGAGTCTGGCTGAAGCGCATCCAGCTCCTGGATGAGCATGGCCGCCCCACCCACATCACCCCGCACCAGTTCCGGCACACGGTGGGCACCCGGCTGATCAACGCCAACGTCCCTCAGCACGTCGTCCAGCAGTTGCTCGACCACATGTCCCCGCAGATGACCGCGATCTATGCTCGCTTGCACAACGAGACGGTCCGCACACACTGGGAAAACGCCGTCAAGATCAACGCAGACGCGGAACCTGTCGCGCTGCCCGCCGGGCATCACCTGGCCGACGCCCAGTGGATGAAGATCAGCATGGTTCGGGCCAAGGTCACCTTGCCCAACGGCTACTGCGGCGCGCCGATCCAAACCGACTGCGAGTTCGCCAACCCCTGTCTGGACTGCCATTTCTTCCTCACTACTCGCGACTTCATCGGCCAGCACCGTCGCCAGCGTGAGGAAACCCTTCGTTTCATCAGTGACGCCGAACGCCAGGGCCTGACACGGATCGTGGAGCGAAACACCCGCACGCTGGGCAAGCTCGACCGCCTCATCGAAGCCCTGGAGCAGACCGGCCCTGAGCAGATCGTGGCCGGTGGAAAGGTGACCGATCTCGATGCCACGGGCTGACAACGCGCGCTTCCTCGTCGAGGCCTCTAAAAAGCGCAGCCACGACGCTCGCCAACGCGCGGAGCGGGCCATCACCGACGCGGAACGGTCCGGCAAACGCCCGACCGTCGTCGGCATCGCCGCGGCCGCCGACGTTTCCCGTTCTTGGCTATACACCCAGACCGACCTGATCACGGCCATCGCACAGCTCCAGACCCGCAGACCCGCCTCGACCCGGACCGGAGGGCACCCCGCCAGCGAGGCCTCGCTCCAACGACGGCTCGACACAGCGTTGGAGCGCAATCGTCAGCTCCGGGATCAGGTCGGCGATCTCACCCGGCGGCTGGAGGCAGCACTGGGTGAGATTCGCAGGTTACGGACTCTTGGATCTTCCTCAAGTCAAGGATCTCAACTCCGTTGAGGGGCCTGCTGCGAGACTGCGGGGCGCTGCCGCTGGTCACGGCGCCAACGATCGCCCGCGTGTTCGATCTACGTTGAAAAGCAGAATCCCTTTCTGTGGTTCCCTTGCGGAAAACACAGAGTCCACATTTGGGCGAAATGTCGGATTGGAACGAAATAGAAAATTGTCGCTGCGGAGGAGTACGCTAATTCCACGCAAGCGAAAACCCCGGCGCACGCGGGTTCACGCGAGCACCGGGATGTGTCTTGATTCGCGCCTTGACTCTATCCTGAGGCCAACAGCCAGGCCACACCGGCCTACCCCGCTGTCACCTCTGTGTGTTCCTTCCTGATGCGCCGGACCTACCCCCTGGAAGGAAACATGCAGCTCATCAGGGCGCACATCACGCACTATCGATCGATCGAGGACTCCACCCCGTTCGACGTTGAGGAAGCCGTCACCTGCCTGGTCGGCAAGAACGAGTCGGGCAAGACCACTGCGCTGCAGGCCCTCTATCGGCTCAACCCGGTCGAGTCGTCGGCGAAGTTCGACGAAGTGATCGATTTTCCGGCGCGGCTGACCCGCAAGCGCAAGGAATTCCGTCCGAACCAGCGGATCCCCGTCATCGCTGCCACCTTCCGCTACAGCGACGACGAGGTGGCCGAGATCGAAAAGGACCTCGGTCCCGGCGCCTTGCTGAGCCCGGAGTTCATCGCGACGAAGGGCTACCGCAGCAGCAACGTCACCTTCGAGCACTCCTATGACGAGAAGGCGATCGTCAAACACCTCATCTCCGGACTCGACCTTCCCAGGAGCGCCGCCGAGAAGGTCAGTGGCGCCGCCACTGTCGAGGAGCTCCTGGAGACTCTGGACAACTTGGAGGAACCGTCGGCGGCCGCTGGGGAACTCGCCAGCCGCATCCGCGAATGGCGGCATCAGGATGTCGGCTACTACCTGCTCGACAAATACGCCTGGCCGCGAATGCCCAAGTTCGTCTACTTCGACGACTACGACACCATGCCCGGCAAGGTCTCCATTCCCGACCTGATGCGCCGCCGGGATGCGGGTCAGGTCACCCGGGGCGAGCAGGCGCTGCTCAGCCTGCTCGCCATCGCCGACGTCGAGCTGGAGGACTTCCACCGGACCGACCAGCATGAACGCCTGATCAGGGAACTGGAGAACTCCGGCAACGTGATCTCCGACGAGGTCTTCGAATTCTGGTCGCAGAATGACGAGCTCGAGGTCCAGCTCGAAGTGCTTCCGGTGGAAGACGGAGCGGTCCCTCCGTTCAACGAGGGCCCTATCCTGCAGATTCGGGTGTTCAACCGGCGCCACCGCGCCTCCGTCCCCTTCGACGAGCGCTCGCGTGGGTTCGTCTGGTTCTTCTCCTTCCTGGCCTACTTCACCGACCTGGAGCGCGAGTCCGACAGAGACCTCATCCTGCTGTTGGACGAGCCCGGCCTGTCCCTGCACGGCCGAGCCCAGGAAGATCTGCTCCGCCTCATTGATGAGCGCTTGGCGCCCCGGCATCAGGTTCTCTACACCACGCACTCACCGTTCATGGTCTCGTCCGACCAACTGCACTGCGTGCGCACCGTCATCGACCGGGACAAGGTCGGCACGAAGGTCTCCTCCGAGATCTTCGAGGCCGACACCGACACCGCCTTCCCCCTGCTGACGGCCATGGGCATCGAGATGAGCCAGACGTTGTTCGTCGGCGAGCACACCCTGCTCCTCGAAGGCCCCAGCGACCTGATCTATCTTGACGTCCTGTCCGACCTGGTCCAGCACCAAGGGCAGGAAGGGCTCGACCCCCGCTGGGTCAAGACGCCGATCGGTGGCTCCGGCAAGCTGTCCACCTTCGTCACCCTGCTCGGCGCGAACAAGCTCCACGTCGCTGTCCTGGTCGACTCCAGCACCAAGGACGTCGGGGCCGTCCAGCGCCTGCGCGCTAACGGCCAACTCGCCGCCAACGGCCTCGTCGAGATCAGCGAGTTCACCGGCACCGCTGACGCCGACATCGAAGATCTCTTCGACCCGGACTTCTATCTCGCGCTGGTCAACCAGGCCTACGACCAGCAGTTGGCGAGCCCGATCACCGCAGCGGACCTCAACCCCCACGATCCTCGCATCGTCCGGCAGGTCGAGGCCTACTTCCGCCAGCACAACATTGCCGGCGGCAAGTTGGACCACTTCAAGCCCGCGGCCGTCCTGCTCCGACAGCAGCAGGACATTCTGATCCAGCACCCCATCGACCAGGCCACCCTCAACCGCGCGGCGCAGCTATTCACCCGACTGAACAGCCTTCTGCCCTGACATTCTCGGCCGCGGCTTCGGCATGAAGAGCTTCTGCCACGACCGAGGCTGATCCACGGGGTCAGGAACGACGGCTTGCTCTGGGCCCGCGAAGCGGGCCCAGAGCAAGCCGATCAGAACGGGGCCTCCTGCCCGCCGAAACCGGCACCGGCACCAGCCATGGCCAGTTCCTGACGCTCCTGATTCTCCCCGTTCCAGGAGGCGGAGGTGTTGTCCCAGGACTCGGCCGGGTGCGGAACCTTCTCCCGCGTGACCCTGTTGACCTTGGCAGTCGCGAACTTCAGCGAGACACCGGCGTCCTCGACGATGACCTCCATGACCCACCGCTTGACGCCCTGCTTGTCCTCATAGCTGCGCTGCTGGAGCCGACCGGTGACCAGGACGCGGGTGCCTTTGGAGGCCGACTCGGCAATGTGCTCGGCGAGCTCGCGAAAGGCCGAGCACCGCATGAACATGGTGTCGCCGTCGGTCATCTTGCCGTTGGCCTTGTCGAACACCCGGCGGGTGGAGGCGACGGTGAAGGCCGCGATGGCGGTGCCCTTCTCGCTGAACTTGAGCTCGGGGTCGTCGACGAGGTTGCCGACGATGGTGATGGTGGTGTCTCCGATGGCCATGATGAAGCTCCTTCGCGAGCTGAAGAGGATGAGGATTGATCGAAGGGGATCGTGAAACCGAGAAGCGGGAGTGGTCAGAGAGATCCAGGCCCGAGTGAGGGATTGCCTCGTCCACCCGCGTCGAAGACATGTCCGCGACGCATCACCGCAGGACAGCGCATGATCAGCTCAGAGAACTCGGCATAATCAGGCACTGGGCGACGTTGTCGCCGAGCCCTCGAAAGCACCGGACGCCGAAATAGGTCGTCTCGCCGTTACACCACTGCTGGTTCTCCCGGTCGAAGTAACGGCTCGTCGAGGCGACCTTGAGCGAGGTGACCCGCGAGCCGTCCGGGAAGGTGTGCTGGCGTGGCGGAGCGGCGACGTTACCGGTCAGCGTGACATAGATGTCGTTCATCGTGCCTCCCATGAGAGCGGGCAGAATGCCCGGCGTGTGAAAGACACAGTGGCCCGCGCCACCCATGGCACGGGCCACCGAATCGCGTTCTGGGGATAGCCGGAACGCTCATGGAAAAGCTGTGGACAACCCGGGGTCCGCCCCTTCCGAGCTGCGGAGCGCCCCCTTCAGGACCCTGTCTCAGGCACCGTCTCAGGCACCGTCTCAGGCACCGTCTCAGGCACCGTCTCAGGCACCGTCTCAGGACACTGTCGCCGTCACCGGGGAGGAGGCGGGCTCAGCCGCGCACGCCCCGCAGCGCGGAGTAGAACTCGTTGCATCTGGCCAGTTCGCGTTCCACCGGCTCGATCACCATGGTGGAGGCCACCGCCCCGACCCTGCGGCGCATCTCCCGCTCGAGCCTGTCGCGCTCGTTACCCGCGCCGAGCATGACGAAGTTACGGCTGGCCACGGCTGTGAGCAGGCCGAGTCCCAGAACTGACAGAACCATGAGCCCCACCCACGGCAGTGATGCCGCCTCACCGAACACCGCCAAGCCTGACGGCAACTCTCCCGCGCCGAACACACCGTAGGCGAGAGCCGTACCGAACCAGGCGATCCCGGCGAGGAAGAGCAGGACCAGGAGGTATTGCCAAACGAGGAGCAGCCGCCACCAGCTGGGGACCCGGTCGAGGCGGGGCGCGATCTCGGAGAGTTCCTCTGAGAGGAGTTGGGGCAGCTCAGCCGAGTGCGAACGCGCAGCGTCCCTGATCCCGTTCTGCCAGGCCTCGTGCATGCCGACGGTCAGTCCGTCGGACAGGGCATGCACCGCGTTGTCGACCTCGGCGGCCTGCGCGCTGACCGAACCTCCGGTCAGTCCCCGGATCTCGTCCCTGAGATCGCCCAGGCGCAGGCTGTTCAGCGGGTCGGGCCTGAGCTTGGCCGCCCAGCGGGTGTACGGCCAGCCGACCCACTCAACGGACCGCACGCCGTACACGTTCTCCATGGCCTCACCGACGGCGGGCACACCGACCGCGTCGCAGAGCGCGTCGGTGAGGCCGATCCTGCGGGCGTCGTCGATGGAGGAGGGAAAAGCGGGGGCTCCGACATCGGGCATGACCTTCACCAGGCGGAGCGTGACCCGGTCGAGGTCGGCCTCCAGCCGCTGGATCGCCGCCCTGCGCCTGGCCACGGTCTCCGCGAGGGCCGCCTTCAGATCGTCGACCCCATCCCCTGCGATCGCGGAGGTGGTGACGATGACGGGGTCATCGACACCCTCGCGGCGCAGCAGATCGTTCAGGTCCGCGACGCACTCGACGAGTTCCTCTGGGGCCAGCCGGTCTGCCTGGTTGAGCACGAAGATCGTCACTGCCTCGTGGCCGGCCAGCTCGGTCACGTAGCGCCTGTGGGTCGACGCGTCGGCGTACTTCTGCGGGTCGAGCACCCACACGACGAGGTCGGCGACCTGGATCAGCCGGTCGGCCTCGTTGTCGGTGAGCGCGCGGATGGAGTCGTGGTCGGGCAGGTCCAGCAGGATCAGCCCGTGCAGCCTGCTCTCGCCCTTGTCCAGGGCACTGGCCCTGGCGAAGCGGTGCCGCCACTGGATCTGCAGCCAGTCGAGCAGCGGGCCGGCGCCGTCCAGGCCCCAGACGCAGGCATGGGCCCGTGCCGTGGTCGGGCGGCGTACCCCTGTCGGAGAAAGTTCGAGACCCGAGATCGAGTTGAACAGCGTTGACTTTCCGCTTCCCGTGCCTCCGGCGAGCGCGACCACCGTGTGATCGGAGGACAGCTTGAGCCTGTCACCGGCGCGCAGCAGCAACTGCCCCGACTCGGTGAGGAGCTTGGGGTCGACCCTGCCCGGCCCCAATTCCACGATCCGTGACAGCGCGGCGAGCCGGCTGCCGAGACCTTGGCGAGTCTGGGTGGTGCCAACGCTCATCGGGCGACCTCAAGGTTGTACGTCGCCTGGTAAAGGCGGGTGGCGATGGATTCGTCAGGGATGCCCGCACCATCGAGGGCCCGGATGTAGCGTGACGTCTCATCGTCGAACAGCGTGGCGATCCGTGCGCGCAGATCACTGCGGGCCTTGGCGCCGATGGTTCGCAGCGACTCGGCGCCGAGAAGCGCGTGCACGAGCCGTTGCGGCAACCCGCCGGTGCTCTCCGCTTCGGCGGAGCCGTAACCGAACAGACCGACCGCGAAGATCAGTGCCAGCGACTCGACGTCGAAGGAGACGAGCCTCGCCACCGCCCGCTTGGTCACGCCCTCGGTCCGGATCAGCTCGATGATGTGCTCCTGCCAGCCGCCGACGGCCTTACCGGTCCTGCGCGAGAGCTCGTCGGAGACATGGCCCAGGCCTGCGGTCGCGGCCAGGGACTCCCCCGCGCCGGAACGGTGCAACCATCGCGTGACGGTCTCCTCAGCGGCCCGCTGCGCCGCGGAGACGATGACGGACTCCAGCCCGGCCCTGAGCGCGGACTTCAGCGCGCTGAGCCGCTCTGGCGCCTGCTGGCCCGCCTTCCCCGCGAACCGGCCCGGCCTGCGCAGGTGGAGGGTCCGCATGAGGTCTCCCGACCCGGCGAAGTCCTGCCACCGGGCGAGCACCTCGCCGTGCAGCAGCGCGCCGTTCCTGGTCGCCTCCTCGATCTCTGTCAGGGCGGTGGCGTAGGCGGTGTCCACGTCACTCCGCAGCTCGCTCCTGAAGACGACCTGGGCCTCCAGTTGCCGGGCCAGCGCCGGGATTCGGACGCGGAAGCTGTCTAGCGCTCCGGACAGGGTCGCCTGTACGGCCTGCGCCCTGCGCTGGTCGTCCACGGACAGCTCGGTCAGCCACATCCTCAGGTCGGTGACCTCGTGGTCGGGGAGCATGCCGTCAGTGACCTTGCTCTCGTTGACGACGAACCGCTCGACCTCACCGAGGCCGTACTCGGTGAGCATCCTGACGAAGTGCTTGGTGATCACGTCGCGGGACTTGGTCGGCACCCGGGACAGCACGATGGCCAGCCTGGCTCCGCGTTCCTTGGCCAGGCGGAGCAGGCGCCACGCGGGGGCGTCGGCGTAACGGGCCGCGGTGGTCACGAAGATCCACAGGTCGGCCGCGTCGAGCATGCGGTGGGCGATCTCGTGGTGCTCCTCGACGACCGAGTCGATGTCGGGGGTGTCGAGCAGTGCCACGCCTGTCGGGAGGCGTTCGGTCGAGACGAGAACGAGGCTGCCCGGCTCCGCCTTGGGGGCGGGGGCCTCCCGCCGCCGCAGGCTGCCGAGCAGGTCGCCCTCGGCGAACCACTCGTAGTCGTCCGGATGGCATGCGAGAACCGGGGTTCCCGTGGTCGGGCGCCGCACACCTGTGGCGCTGACCTTGGCGTTGGCCAGGGTGTTGAGGAGTGTGGACTTGCCCGCCCCGGTCGAGCCCGCGATGACGACGAGCGCCGGCGCGGTGCTCATGTGGATCCTCGGGATCACGTAGTCGTCGAGCTGCGCCAGGATCTCGCTCTGGGCCCGCCTGGCCTCCTCCGCGCCGGGGAGGTCCAGACCGAAATGGAGGTCGGTGACGGTGTTGCGCAGGGCGGTGAGCGCGTTGGCCAGGGCCTCGGAGACAGCCTCCGGCAGCGGCAGCTCCCGTACCCGGTCAGCCCTCGCCGCCTCGCCCCAGCCCTCGCTCTCATCGTCCTCGTCTTGATCGTCCTCCTCCAGGAGGGCGATCTCGTCCGGGTCCTGGCCACGCTCGGAGAGCGGGTCCGGCCGCGTGTCCCGGGCCGGAGCCATGTCGGAACCCGCGCCCTCGCCGGGGCTCGCACCGGAAACGGAGCCCAGGGCATCGCCGTCCGCGTCGCCTTCCGCGTCCGTCTTCGCGCCTTCGCGCGCCTCGGCACCGCTGTTCTCCAAGGGAACCCCGGCAGGGATTCCAGCCGGGGCTTCGGCACCGGCACCGGCACCGAGGGGATCGTCTTCGGCCTTCGCGCTCCTCGCGGCCGCCGCCGTGCCCGTGACACCGGTGACGGCTTCGGCCTCCTTGGGAGCGCCCTTGGAGCCCTTCTCGGGCTTTTCCTCCCGCGTGTTCGCACGGAGAGGAGGGACGCCACCGTCTCGGAAGGCACCGGAAGGGCCGTCTGAGGTGGAAGGGACGCCCTTCCCTTCGGGAGAACCTGCGTTCTTCCCCTTAGGAGAACCCGCGATGGTCTTCCCGGTGGGGGAACCGGCGGCACCTCCCTCCGCGGGAGACGCGCCTGTGTCCGAGACGTCCTCGCCCGGGGCGGGCTTGCCCGTGGAGCCGCTTGCGGGGTCGCCTGTGGAAGCGGCGGGCCTGCCAGTCGAGCCCTTGGCCGCCGCTCCGCCCGTGGGAGCGACAGACTTGCCCGTGGGGGCGGCGGCCTTGCCTGTGGGAACGGCGGGCTTGCCCGTTGAAGAAGCGGGCCCGCCCGTGGGAGCGGCGGGCGTGCCCGTTGAAGGGGGCGCGGTGTCGTTTCTCGCCTGAGCGGCCGCGGCCACCTCGTTCACCGACGAGATAGCCGCCTCAGCCGCCCTGCGGAAAGCCTCGAAAGCATCGTCGACCGGCATCGACGCGCCCTGCCCCTGGGAAGACCCCGCAGAAGCACCAGCGCCGCCCTCAGGCGGCGCCGTACCCGGACCTCTCCCGGTGCCCGTTTCCGGCGAGGCTGGAGCACCACCACGTGCGGGCGAGGTGGCGTTTCTCCTCGCCTGGAAGTTCCCCCGGGGAGCGACAGCGCCTCTACGGGCGGCCCCGGCGGGGTTACCCGGAGGGGTGACGGCTCCCGTCTCCCCTCCCCCGGTGACCGCGTCGCCGCCCCTCTGGGAGGCGGCGGGCTTGCCCGTGGAAGACGCGGGCTTCCCCGTGGAAGGACCGGTGAGGCTCTTTCCCGCGGGAGGCAGGGCCGTGCCCGAGGGAGAACCCGCGGTGCCCTTCCCATCGGAGGAACCTGCGGCACCTCCTCCTGCGGGAGACACCCCCTCGCCCGTAGGGCCGCCTGAGAGAGGGCCGTCGTTGCCCGTGGAGCCCTTGCCTGCGGGAGCGGCGAGCCTGCCCGCTGAGCCGCCAGTGGGGGCGGCAGGCCTGCCCGTGGGGGTGGCGGGCGTGCCTGTTGAAGAGGCGGGCTTGCCCGTGGGAGCGACAGACTTGCCCATGGGAGCGGCGGGCGTGCTCGTTGAAGAGGTCACGGCGTCGTTCCTCGCCTGAGCGGCCGCGGCCACCTCGTTCACCGACGAGATAGCCGCCTCAGCCGCCCTGCGGAAAGCCTCGAAAGCATCGTCGACCGGCATCGACGCGCCCTGCCCCTGGGAAGACCCCGCAGCAGCACCGGCGCCGCCTGTGCTCGCCGGGGAGGCCGCACGCTGCCTGCTCACAGGGCCCGAGGCGTCAGCGACCTTCCTCCCCTCTCCTGGGGGCGCGGCAGGGGGCCGCGGACCGGAGGCCTGAGCGGGCTCCGCGTCATCCGGGCGGATGGCCTGGAACGTGACCGTCTGCTCGCCGGGAGACTCATCGTCCGCGGGGGCGCCGTCGGGCTGCCCCTGAGGGGCTCCGGCGTGGCGGTGGTCGCGCTCACCCTGATGAGTGGGCTTGTTGGCAGCCGACTTCACGGTACCCGCTCCGCTCGAACCATCTCGACCTCCTGGCCGACCTTCACGACATCGCCAACGATCACGATCGCAGGTGGCCGAATCCCAGCCGCGGTCACGCGCTCAGCCACTGTGGACAACGTGGCGTAAAGAGCTCGCTGGGTGGGAAGAGTACCGTCCTGTACCACCATTACGGGAGTTTCCGGCGAACGTCCTTCTTGCATGAGTGTCTCGGCGATCGTTGCGATTCGCTCGACAGCCATCATGAGTATCAGGGTTCCGGCGGATCGCGCCAGATTCGGCCAGTCGACGGTTGACCGGACGTCGCCCGGCGGGACGTGTACGGAGATCACGTGGAACTCCTGGCTGACACCGCGATGCGTCACCGGCACGTTGGCGGCGGCGGGCACCGCGACCGGGCTGGTGATGCCGGGGACGACGATCACGGGGATGCCCTCACGGGCACAGGCGAGCATCTCCTCGCCCCCGCGACCGAAGACGAACGGATCACCGCCTTTGAGCCGGACCACGAACTTGCCCTGCTTCGCATGCTCGATCAGCAGCTCGTTGATCCTCTCCTGGGCCATGTAGCGGCCATAGGGGATCTTCGCGGCGTCGATCAGCTCGACGTCCGGGGAGAGCTCGTCGAGCAGAGCCTGCGGTGCGAGACGGTCGGCGACGACCACGTCGGCCTGGGACAGCAACTGCCGTCCGCGGACCGTGATCAGGCCAGGGTCTCCGGGACCGCCGCCGACCAGGGCAACGCCGACCGGCTTGGTGCGGTTGCGCCGGGCGTCGACCGTACCGTCGCGAAGCGCTCCCACGACCGCGTCACGGATACCCGCCGCCCTGCGCGGGTCGCCCCCCGCGGTGATCGCCACGCTGATCTCGTCGACCCGCCCGGTGGCGGGGGTCCAGGCGGCCGACGCGTCCTTGTCGTCCGCGCGCACGCACCAGATCCGCTTCGCCTCGGCCTCGGCGGCGACCGCGGTGTTCACCGCGCGGTCGTCGGTGCAGGCCTGGACCAGCCAGGCCCCGTCAACGTCACCGACCTGGTACGGCCTGGCCTCCCAGGTCACACGGCCGGTCGCGATGAGGTCGTCGAGAGCGTGCGTGACGCTCGTCGAGACGATGGTGACCAGGGCACCCGCCTCAAGCAGCGCCGGGACACGTCGCTGGGCGACGCGCCCCCCACCCACGACGAGCACCCGCCGCCCGGAAAGCTGCAGACCGAGCAGGTAGGGCGACATGGTGACAAATCTCCCGTTCGCGATGAATTGTGCAGGGTGTGTTAGGAGGTAAACCTACCGGCTAATACCCCATTGTTCGCTGCTCCGCAGGTAACAACGTGAGCAGAGCGGCGCCTGGGCTCACCAATGGGATCCGAACGCTCCGGCGGTCAGGCTTCCTTGTCGGTGACCCCGGCGGAGTCGAAGGTGGCCACCTCGTGCATGACCCTGACGGCCGCGCAGACGAGTGGGTGGGCGAGCAGGCCGCCGGTGCCCTCTCCGAGCCGGAGTTCCAGCTCGACCAGGGGGCGAAGACCGAGGTGGTCGAGCGCGACGGCGTGGCCGGGCTCCGCGGAACGGTGACCGGCCACACAGTGGTCGGCCACGTCGGGGGCCAGGGCCGCCGCGGCGAGCGCGGCCGATCCCGCGATGACGCCGTCGAGAATGACCGGCACCCGCAGAGCCGCCCCGCCGAGGATGAATCCCGCGATCGCGGCGTGCTCGAGGCCGCCGACCGCCGCCAGCGTCTCCAGCGCGGAGAGGCCGGAACCAGCCTCAGAGGCGCCCCCGGGAACGTCCTCTCCCCCCGGCTCCGCGCCCTCCGCCTCCGGGTTCCCCCGGTTCGCAGCCGTATCCAGGGCGTTCACCCGCAGGGCCCGCCGGACCACCTCGACCTTGCGGGCCAGCGTCTCGTCGTCGACCCCGGTCCCCCTGCCGGTCACGACCGCCGCGTCCTCACCGGTGAAGGCGCAGATCAGGGCGGCTGAGGCGGTGGTGTTCGCGATGCCCATGTCTCCGGTGATCAGGCAGCGGGCCCCCTGGTCCACCAGGTCACGGGCCACCGCGATGCCGGTCTCCAGCGCCGCGACCGCCTGCGCGGTCGTCATCGCCGGTCCGAGGGACAGGTCGGCGGTGCCGTGGGCGACCTTGCTGATCGTCAGACCGGGAGCGGGGGCGAGGTCGGCGGCCACGCCGACGTCCACGACCGTCACCGAGGCACCCACCTGGGCCGCGAAGGCGTTGGCCACGGCGCCGCCCGCGAGGAAGTTGCCGACCATCTGCAGGGTGACCTCCTGCGGCCACGGGGTCACGCCCTGGGCGTGGACGCCGTGGTCGGCCGCGAAGATCGCCAGAGCCGCCGGGACCGGGAGCGGCGGCGGACTGACGGCCGCGGCTCCCGCCAGCCGTACCGCCACCTCCTCAAGCGCGCCCAGCGCGCCCCTCGGCTTGGTCAGCCTGTCCTGGTGTGCCCTCGCCTCGGCGAGGGCCTCGGGGTCGGCGGGCCGGATCGCGGCCACGGTCTGCTCAAGGGTGGTCATGCCATTCAGTGTCTCGTGAAGAGGTCGAAGACGGTCATCCCGCCCCAGGACTCGAGATCCGGGGGAACGGTCACCAGGCGATGCCGCTGAGCGCTTCCTCGTAGCGTTCGACGACCACGTCGGCCAGCCCCTCGCAGTCGCCGATGACGTCGGCGCAGCGGACGTCCAGGTCAGGGTGGCCCGCGGCGTAGGCCATCGCCTGGGCCCAGATCCTGTCCAGGACGCCTCCCGCGAACAGCAGGTAGGGCACGACGATCACACGCTTGGCGCCGAGGCGGCGGCAGCGCTCGATGCCGCCGGGGACGCCGGGCGGGGTGAGGGAGGTGAAGGCGGTCTCAACGGTCATGTACTCGTGGGCGTGGGTCTCCCAGAACAACCGGGAGACGCGGTGCACGTCCGCGTTCATCGCGGGACTGGTCGAGCCGTCGCCGACCAGGACGACCGCGGTCTCGCCGATCTCGATGCGCTCGGGCTCGTCGTCGAACGGGCTCGCGGCCGCGGGGACGAGACGGAGGCTGGCGACCTCGGCCGCCGCGTCCGCCAGGCGCTCGGCGAGAAGCGCGAGAATGCGGGGGTCCGAGCCGAGGGGACGGCCGTAGTCGCAGGTGAGCATGGGGTGACGCTCCTGCTCCCTGGCCATCGCCGCGGGGATGTCCGCGCCGATGCGGACGTCGCCGGTGAGGCTCAGCGGCAGCGCGACCATGCGGTGGTGCCCGTGCGCGACCAGCGCGGCGACCGAGTCGCGCAGCCGCGGCCTGGCCTTGGCGATGTATCCGCCTGACACCTCGGCCGCGCTCCGATCCAGCCGGCAGCGGAGCCGGTGGATGAACCTGCCGAACTCAACGGATTCGTTGTCTTCGTGTGAGCCCTGCCCGATGAGCAGCAGCGGCGGCTTCATAGAAACAGGACTCCAATGACCTTGACCTGGGGATACTCAGCAGCGACTGGCGAGGATATCCGATAACGACTCGACATGGACAGGTAACGAAACCATAAATCACATCGGATATGGCACGAACGGCATCGAACCAGCCGGGCGCCTCACGGAGAGCGCGGGTGGATCCCTCCCCGCGCGGAGTGAGCGGGTTGCGCCGGAAGGGTGACCGGGGGCCGGCCCACGCCCAAGGCGCTCACCCATGTCCTCGCCCTCCGGCCAGATCGCTCCTGAGCAGGCCGAACACCACGACGTCGTGGGGGCCGTCGTCCTCCATCGCGGCGGCGCGCAGCACTCCCTCCCTGACAAACCCGGCCTTCTCCGCCACCCGGAGGGACGCGGTGTTGTCCACGTTGGCGCGAAGCTCGATCCGACGCAGGCCCGTGCTCTCGAACGTCCAGCGGGCCAGGGCGCGTACGGCCTCAGGCGCGTAGCCCCGTCCCCGGTGCAGCGGGTGCACGCCGTACCCCACCTCCGTGGTCCCCGTGCCCCACTGGGTCTTGAACAGGCTGATCGCTCCCACGACGAGCCCGTCCGCCTCCATGGCCAGATGCGTGCCCTGGCCGGAACGGCGCAACTCGTGCACACCCTGGGCGAGCCATCTGGGGACGCCCGAGGGACGTCCTGGCGCGCCCGGCGGGAGGAAGAGGTCACCTGCCTCGACCACGGCGCGGATCCTGCGCGCGTCGGAGGGGGCGAAGGGACGGAGCAGAAGCCGTTCTGTCGTGACGGACGGATCGGGTGCGAAGGCTGTCACGCGCTCTCCCTGCCGGGAAATGCCGGGGAATGGGTGCCGCCAAGCTCATCCCATGGGGCAGCGCCGGCGCAACCCGGGCGCGCCCGCCGGGAGATCAGCGGACGACCACCACCTCCAGGGTGCGCGGGCCGTGCACGCCCTCGACGCGGTTCAGCTCGATGTCGCTGGTCGCCGAGGGACCGCTGATCCAGGTCAGCGGGCGGGACGGGTCGAGCACGGCGAGGGCCTGCGGCACCCCCGCCACGATCTGCCCGGCCCGCACCACGCACAGGTGGTAGTCGGGCACCAGGGTCAGCGCCCTGCGCCCCTGGCCCGGCCCCGTGTCCAGCACGATCGTTCCGGTCTCCGCGATCGCCACGGCGCAGCCGGTGACCACGCCCCCCGCGGCGTCGAGCTCCGCCGGGCCCAGCACCGGGTCGTCGGTGAGCGCCTCCGCGGGCATCCACTCCCCGGGCAGGCCTGCGGGGACGATCGGCCTGGTCACGCCCCGCAGGGCCAGCGCGGTCCCGATCGTCGTGGCCACGCCGTCCTCGTCGACCACGTGCACGACGGCCCGGTAGTCGGCGACCCGCTCGGCGAACAACTCGACCACGCCCGCACGGTCCTGCGACGGGCGGGACGTGCGGTAGGCGCGGGTGATCTCGACGTCGGGCGCGGCGGCCACGGCGGCGCGGATCCTCGACAGAATCAGCTCCCTGCCGCCGCCCTGGCCGTTCATCGGGTGCCTCCGTCCGTGCGGTTCCACCAGTCGCGGAAGGACTCGGCGGGGATGTCGGGGATGTCACGGGTGTCGGTCCAGGCGGACAACGGCCCCGGCAGACGCCGGGGAACGAACCGGCGCAGGCGTCCGGCCAGGCGCCCCGCGCGTGCCAGCCGTTCCCCGCGGTCGAGAACCCAGCCCGCCGCGCGCATGCCCAGGCGCTCGGCGCGCGGGTGGCGGGCCCTGCCCCGCAGGTGGACCAGGACCTCGGGGATGTCGATGGCGACCGGGCATGCATCGAAACAGGCGCCGCAGAGCGTCGAGGCGTAGGGCAGGGAGGCGTCCAGCTCCGAGGCCATGCCGCGAAGCTGCGGGGTGAGGATCGCGCCGATGGGGCCGGGATAGACGGAGCCGTACGCGTGCCCTCCCGCGCGCTCGTAGACGGGGCAGACGTTCAGGCAGGCCGAGCAGCGGATGCAGCGCAGCGCCTGCCTGCCCACCTCGTCGGCGAGGACTCCGGTGCGGCCGTTGTCGAGCAGGACCAGGTGGAACTCCTGCCCCTCCGTCGCGCCCGTCCAGGTCGAGGTGTAGGGGTTCATCCGCTCGCCGGTCGAGCTCCTGGGCAGCAACTGCAGGAAGACCTCCAGGTCCCGCCAGCTCGGCAGCAGCTTCTCGATGCCGACCACGCTGATCAGTGTCTCCGGCAGGGTCAGGCACATCCGGCCGTTGCCCTCCGACTCCAGCACCACCAGCGTGCCGGTCTCAGCGATCATGAAGTTGGCGCCGGAGATCGCGACCTTGGTCGACAGGAACCGTTCCCGCAGGTGGAGGCGAGCGGCCTCGGCGAGGGCCTGCGGCTCGTCGGTCAGCCCCTCCGGTGCCGCGCGCCCCCAGTCCGCCATCTTCTCCTGGAAGATCTCGCGGATCTCCGAGCGGTTGCGGTGGATCGCGGGGACCAGGATGTGCGAGGGCCAGTCGTCGCCGAGCTGCACGATCAGCTCGGCCAGGTCGGTCTCGTACGCGGTGATCCCCTCGGCGGCGAGGGCCTCGTTGAGCCCGATCTCCTGGGTCGCCATCGACTTGACCTTCACCACGCTGCTCTCGCCCGTCGCCCTGACCAGCCCGGCGACGATCCGGTTCGCCTCCTGCGCGTCGGCCGCCCAGTGGACGTGCCCGCCCGCCCCGGTGACGGCCGCCTCGAGCTGGAGGAGATAGCGCTCCAGGTTGCGCAGCGTGTGGTCCTTGATCTCTCTGCCCGCCGCCCTGAGCTCTGCCCAGTCGGGCAGCTCGGCCACGACCGAGGCCCGCTTGCCGCGGATCGTGTGGGTCGCCTTGCGGAGGTTGAACCTGAGCTGGGAGTCCTGTACGGCCGCCGCCGCGTTCACCGGGAAGGCGGGCATGCCCAGGAACGTGACGCGTCCGGTCATCGGGTGCCCTCCGTGGCCGCGAGGATCTCGGCGAGGTGCATGGTCCTGACCCCGGCGCGCTGGCGCCCGAGGGTGCCGCCGATGTGCATCAGGCAGGAGTTGTCCGCCGCGCAGAGCACCTCGGCCCCGGTCGCGGTGACGTTGCGCACCTTGTCCGCGCACATGGCGGCGGAGACCGCGGGGTTCTTCACCGCGAAGGTGCCGCCGAAGCCGCAGCACTCGTCCGCGGCGGGGAGCGGCACCAGTTCCAGGCCCCTGACCCGCTCGAGCAGCCGGGTCGGGCGGTCGCCCAGGCGCAGGCCACGCAGGGAGTGACAGGTCGGGTGGTAGGTCACCCGGTGTGGGAAATAAGCGCCGACGTCGGTGACACCGAGGACATCCACCAGGAACTCGGAGAGCTCGTGGACCCTCGGCACCATCTCGGCGACCTCGTCGGCGAAAACCGCGGGGACCGCGGGGGCGGCGGGGGCGGCGGGGGCGGCGGGGGCGGGGCCGGACGGGAGCGCCCGATCCTGGGCAGGAGGGACGGAGGGAACGGGGACAGAGGGAACGCGGACCGGTTCCGGAGGCCGGCGGGCCAGCTTCGGGTACTGCTCGCGGACCATCGCCGCGCATGATCCGGACGGCACGACGACCGCGTCGTATCCGGCGAAGACGTCGGCGAAGTGCCGCGCGAGGCGCTCCCCCTCCCGTGGGTATCCCGTGTTGAGGTGCATCTGGCCACAGCAGGTCTGCGCCGGGGGGAACTCGACGTCACACCCGAGGCGGCGCAGCAGCGTCACGACCGCCCGCCCGGTTTCGGGGAACAACGTGTCGTTCACGCAGGTGATGAAAAGGGCGACGCGCACGGCACTCCTTCCGCAATAGATCCGATCACAGCCATGATCGCGGCACGACCGGGCCTGGCGTCGCCCAGGGTGTCACGAGTGGCGCGAGACGGCCGGGGAGGGTGGGGAGGACGGGACGGACGACGGAGGGGCGAGCGAGGGCGGCTGGACGGAGTCGGCGGAGCGGCAGGTCGGCCCGGAACAGGCGGCCAGGGCGTCGAGCTGCCGATTGAACTCGGCGATCACCGCGGGCGAGACTTTGGCGGCGAGGTTGTCGAGCTGGCTGGGGTCCCTGTCGTCGTCGTAGAGCTGGTACTCGCCGGTCGAGTAGCGGACGAAGGTGTATTGGGCCGTCCGCATGCCCTGGTAGGCGGGGACCGGCGTCTGGCGGGCCGAGCTCGGGTTGGTCGGGCGGTAGAACTCCAGCAGGACGTTCCGCCGCCACGAGGGCGGGATCTGTCCGTGCAGCAGCGGGAGCAGCGAGCGGCCCTCGGCGAAGTCCGGCAGCCCGGCGCTCCCGAGCTGGGCGAAGGTCGGGGCGAGGTCCACGTTCGCGGCCAGGTCGCGGACGACGCCGCCCGCCGGGATTCCCGGCCCCCTGACCAGGAGCGGCACCCTGATGGACTCGTCGAAGGGGGTCGTCTTGCCCTGGGCGAGCCGGTGCTGGCCCAGGTGGAACCCGTTATCGGAGGCGAAGAACAGGTAGGTGTTGTCGAGCTTGCCGGTGGCACGCAAAGTCTCGACCAAGGAACCGACCATGTCGTCCACGCCGAGCATGGCCCTGAGCCTGCGGCGGTAACGCTCGTCGATGCCCGCGATCGTCCTTTCGCTGAACCTCTCCCGCGAGCTCAGCCAGCGAGGCTCCGCGCTGACGTCCTCCTGGTCGAAGGAGGGGGTTCTCGGGGCGATCGCGCCCGCGAAGGCGTCGCGGTGGCGGGCCGCGTAGTTGGACGGGTTGTGCGGGGCGACGGGGGCGAGGTACAGGAAGAACGGCTCGGCGCCCGCCTGGGAGACGAACGTGTTCGCCTTCTGGGACAGGACGTCGACCAGGTAGTCGGTTTCGGCGGAGCCGTAGTCCTTCAGCAGGCCGTTCTCGTTGAGCGTGTAGTCGTATTCCTGGTAGAGACTGCGCACCGGCACGTCCCACTCGTCCCAGCCCTGCGGCACGTAGGTGGGCTCCGCGGCCCCGCCGGGATAGTGGTTGAGGTACTTGCCCATCAGCCCGGTGCGGTAACCGGCCGCCTTCATCCAGGTGCCGAGCGTGGAACGCTCCAGAGCCGTGTTGTAGAACTTGGCGAACCCGCCCTCGGGGCCCGTGTTCGTCAGCACGCCGTGGCTGTGGACGTACTGGGAGCGCAGGATCGACGAGCGGGACGGGCAGCACCACGAGTTCGTGACGAAGAACCGGTCAAAAGTGGTGCCGGCGCGGGCGAGCTCGTTCCAGATGTTCGGGAACTTCTGCAGATCTCCTGCCTCCTGGTCGTCGACGAGGATGAACACGATGTTGGGCCGTTCGGCCGCCTGCGCCACCACGGGTGCCAGGCCCGAGGCTCCGAGGGTGGACAGCAGGACCAGGCATATGAGCCTGCGGACAGCGTTAAGCACAAACTCACGCTTCCCAGAAGGCCGGATATCGACACCTCTTCCCAGGTCAGCCCGGGTAGAACGTGTTCCAACGGGCACGACCGCCCCGGAGGGGTGCCGCGCCGAGGTCGCGGGAACGCCCGAAGAACATCCGGTACGGCCCGCGCCCTTCCGAGCGCCGCCCGCGCCACGCGGGCCGTACCGGACACCGGACGGGTCAGACCGCGACCCCGTGCAGTTCGGCGGCCACGACCCGGTTGAGAGAGGGCACGACCGCCGCCCGCGCGTCGACGCGCGCGGCCAGGAACCCCGCGTCGTACAGCACGTCGGCGGCGTCCTGCTGCTCGGCGGCGAACACGTCGGTCACCGGCTCCAGAGTCCATGGAAGCCGTCTGAGCGCGGTCGCCCACGAGTCGATCGAGCCGCCCACGGCCTCGACGACCAGCCTGGCGGCCTCAACGGGGTGTTCCGCGGCCCACCTGTCGGCCTCGCGCAGCGCCCGCACGACCACGGCCAGTTCCTCCGGCGCCGACTCGGCGAGGCTCCTGCGCGTGAGGAACACCGAGCGGTCCGCGACGACTCCGGCCGTGCCGGAGAGCCTGGCGAAGTGTCCCGCGCGCTCGGCCTCGACCAGCTCGGCGCCCTGGGCGACCCAGCCGGAGACCACACCGTCGCGCAGCCAGAGGCGGGCCTCAGAGGCGGCGGGCCTGGGCTCGATGTCCTGGTAGGAGAGCCCGGCGTCGGCGAGCACCTTGGCCAGGAAGTGGGTCTGCCACGAGCCGACGCGCAGCGAGACCGGCTGGTCCCGCAGGTCGGCCACGGTCATGATCGGACCGTTCTTGGCCACCAGCAGCGCGCCGTGGCCGTGCCGCGGCGCGGAGACGGCCACATAGGCGATCGGCACTCGCCCCGCCTGCGCGATCAGCGGAAGCGTCGAGCCGGTGCCGCCGAAGTCGATGACCCCGTCGGCCAGAAGCCGGTCGGTGCGGTCAGCGTCGGTGTAGCGGTGGACCTCGATCCCGTCGAGCAGATGGTCGAGGTGGGACAGGAAGAACAGCGAGGGATTGTCGACGTGCACCCCGACACGGATCGCCATCGATTCGCTCCTAGGTCTTTTACCGGCAGGCCCCCAAAGCGGAGCCAGCGGGCGAGGGGGCCTCCTGACCGCTGGCTCCGCCTTGGCGAGCGGCGTCCGTGGCCGTGAGACGCCGCCCCCGTCCACGGAGGACGCCCGGTTGGAAGGTCTGCGCCCGCCGCGTGGGCCCGGCCCCGCGACACCTTCACCAACCGGGGTCTCCGTGCGTCCTACCGTAACGACCCGTCGCCATATTTACAACTTTCCCTACTTGTTAAATAGGAATCCCTAGTCCGGACGGGGTGCGGGGTTCGCCGTGACCGAGCGTAGGAGCGGCCCGCTCGCCGCTCCCGCCCCGATCACCCCGGCGAAGCCGAGCGCGACACAGACGAGCAGCGTGACCGCGCCGGAGACGTTCATCACGGACAACGCGAACGGGAGCGCGCAGAACATGCCGATCGCGATCGCGCCGCCGCCCATGACGGTCAGCGGGATGAGCGTCTCCGCGCGGCGGGCCGCGTCGAGCACCTTCAGCGGGGTGCCCGCCAGGCGGAGCAGGGCGTAGGTCTGCCTGCGGTCCAGGATCGAGGAGGCCGCGGTGATCCCGGCGCTCGCGATCGCCACCAGGAACGAGACGGTGAGCACGACGACCGTTCCGGTGCCGATGTCGCCCAGGATCCGGAATCCGGAGCGGTCGTCGTCCGCGGCCGTGGTCGCGCTGCGTCCGGGTACCAGCCCGTCGAGCGCGGTGCGCGCCCTGTCGACCGACACGACGTCGTGCTCGCGGAGGGAGACGACGAGCACCGCCGCCGCGGCGTCGCGCTTGCGGGGCGAGGGGCCCGCCCCCCGGTCACGGACGGTGACCTCGGCCCGCACGCCCGCGGTGGAGAGGCGTCCGCGCGCCTGCGTCGTGATCTCGGCCACCTTGGCGGAGGGGACGGAAAGCCGCAGGTCCGAGGCGTTCCCCTGGGTGAGCAGGGCGCTACTGGGGCTGAGCAGGCCGATGAACCCGGCCACGAACCCGGTCATGGCCACCCCGCTCACGGTCCGCCACGCGGCCCTGGGGTCGTCGATCATGCGGCGTCCGGCCAGTAGCCCGGCGGGGCGCCTGGCCGTCGCCGCGACGATCCGGCCGAGCATGCCGACCACCCACGGGCCGACCAGGTTGATCGCGAGGAAGGCCAGACTCAGGATGGTCACGACCACGCCGATGCCGACCCCGGCCCCGAGGGTCGGAACCACGGCGAGAATCGCCAGCAGCGCGACCACCCTGATGAAACGCATCGCGGGCGGCGTCTCGCGTCTGGCGACGCCGAGCGGGCTGACCACGACCCGGCGCAGGCCGATCACCGCGGACAGGCCGACGAGCAGCGGCACGGCCACCAGCACGGCGAGTACGGCGAGCACCCCCGGCCACATGTCGGAGACGAACCAGGAACCCCCCTGGATCTCGATCCCGGTGAGCAGCGGAGTCGCCAGAAAGTACAGGGCCGTGCCGAGCACCGCCCCGCCGAACGCCGTGATCATCGCCTCGGCGACGGTCATCGCGACCACCTGCCCCGGGGTCGCCCCAACCAGCCGCAGCGCCGCCAGGCGCTGGTCCCTGCGGGCCACGGTGAGCCTCGCCGCCGCCCCGCCGAACACCAGCAGCGGCACGACCATGAGAACACTCGCGATCAGCGCCAGGATCTGGTAGCCGATCGCGTCGTCCGTCCTCTTCCCGGCGAAGCCGGAGATCTTCGTGGGGGCGATGTCGTCCGGCCCGCCGGCCCGCAGCCCCTCGGCCAGCGCCGGGGAGCCGGGAGCCTGTCCGCGGACGACGACCAGTTCCTCCGGGTGGACGAGCCCCGGGTCGCCGATCCTGCCGCCGCCCTTACCGGGGAACCGGTCGGCGAGCCGGTCGGCGGGAAGCTCGGCGGCGAGCCTGGCCAGCGCTGGGGAGAGCCAGACCTCGCCCGGCGCGGGGAACCTGTCGAGGCCGGGCGGCGCGGGCGCCCCCGGCTCCAGCGCCGCCACGTCGACGACGGTGATCGGCCGCTCGTTCACGTAGTCAAGGTGCACGGCCTCTATCGCGACCGCGCCGCCGGTGGCCGCGACCGGGTTGCGCCACGCCCCACGGTCGGCCCTGCCCTGGAAGGCGAGGTTCGCGGTCACGGTGAACAGCAGCAGCCCGGTGGAGACCGCGACCGCGGCCATGGTCAGCCCCGAGCCGAGCAGGCCTCGGCGACCGCCGCCGCGCAGCAGCCGCCAGGCCAGGCCCATCAGCCCGCTCACCCCGCCACCTCCGGCAGGATCCCGGTCGTCTCCCCGGAAAGGACCCGGGTCTCCTGTGACCGTGCTCCGTCGCTCCCCTCGCCCCTTGCGGGGTCGCCCGCGCCCCACCCGGCGGCGGGATCATGGGCATCCCCGGAGAGGGGGAACGGTATGCCGTACCGGCCCTGTCCCCGCTCCTGGACGTCCGGGTCCGCGAAGGGCGGCGTGCCGTGCCCACCGGGGATGATCTGTCCGTCGCGGACCTCGACGACGCGGTCGCACCAGCGGGCCACCTGGGGGTCGTGGGTGACGACCACCAGGGAGGCCCCGTTGCGCTTGGTCGCCTCGACCAGAAGGTGCATCGTGTCGTGGCCCGTCGCCTGGTCGAGGGCGCCGGTCGGTTCGTCGGCGAAGATCACCGCGGGCTTGGTGACCAGCGCGCGGGCGATGGCGACCCGCTGGGCCTGGCCTCCGGACAGCTCACCCGGCCTGCGCCCCTCCATGCCGCCGAGCCCCAGCGGGCCGAACCACTCACGAGCTCGCCGTACGGCGTCGCCCCTGGAGACGTCGCCGAGCATGAGGGGCAGCGCGACGTTCTCCTCCGCCGGGAGTTCGGGCAGGAGCTGTCCGAACTGGAAGACGAACCCGAACCGGGTACGGCGCAGCTCGCTGCGGTGGCGCTCCCCCATCGCGTCGATGCGCCTGCCGAGCAGATTGACCTCGCCCGCGTCCGGCTTCATGATCCCGGCCAGGCAATGCAGCAGGGTCGACTTGCCCGACCCGCTCGGCCCCATGATCGCCAACGCCTCGCCCGCGTGGAGGGTCAGGCCGACCCCGCCCAGTGCCACGGTCGGGCCGAACCGCTTGACCAGGCCGATTCCTTCGAGAACAACACTCATGGCGACGACCCTCTCCCGAAGGGGGGTCACGGCGGATCGGCCGACCGGCCCGATCCGCCGATCACGGCATCGGCCGAAAGGCCGACATCGGCGCCGGGCTGGCAGAATCGACCGGGTGACGATTCGGGTGCTCATCGCCGACGACCAGGAGCTCGTGCGGACCGGTTTCCAGATGATCCTGGACGCCCAGACGGACATGGAGGTCGTGGCGACCGCCGCCAACGGCGCGGAGGCGGTGGAGCACGCGCGCAGGCTCCGCCCCGACGTGTGCCTGCTCGACATCCGGATGCCGAAGCTGGACGGCCTTGAGGCCACCAGGATCCTGGCGGGACCGGGGGTGCGCGAGCCGATGCGGGTGGTCATCGTCACCACCTTCGACCTGGACGAGTACGTCTACGGCGCGTTGCGCGCCGGAGCCACCGGATTCCTGCTCAAGGACAGCGGGCCGACGCTGCTGATCGAGGCGATCAGAGCGGCGGCGGCCGGGGACGCGCTGGTCTCGCCCTCGGTGACCGTACGGCTGCTCGAACACCTGGCGCATCCCCGCGCCAACGGCGGCAGGCCGCCGAACGAGCCGCTCACCGAGCGCGAGCTGGACGTCGTGCGCCTGGTCGCCAGGGGACGCACCAACCAGGAGGTTGCCGCGGAGCTGTTCGTCTCACTCTCGACGATCAAGACGCACCTGGGGAGCATCCAGGTGAAACTCGGCGCGCGGAACAGGGTGGAGATTGCGGCCTGGGCCTGGGAGTCCGGTGTGGTGAGCTGATTAGCGAAGCGGCTGACGGGATAGAAGAAGGGCAGGTCCTTCAGCGCATGCCGGGGGGAGATACACATGCGCTTCGTCTCGTCTCCGCCGAGAAGATCAGCCACAGCCGTCCACGTGGCCCTCTGCGCCCAGGTGATCGCGATCACTGCCCTGGTGGTGTTCGAGCACGCCCGGGGACGGCGGCTCGCCCGGGAGATTTCGGCGCTCGGTGGCGACCCCCACGCCCCCGGTGCGCAGGCCGTCGTCGGCGCGGTGACCGTCTTCGCCATCCTGATCATGTTGGTCGCGGTGACCGTCGTGGCGGGCGCGGCGGCCTACCTGACCTGGCTGGTCCAGGCCAGGCAGAGCGCGCTGCCCGCCTGGACTCCCGCGCTGCCCGTGCTGGCCGCGTGGTTCGTCCCCGGGGTCAACCTGGTCCTTCCGCCGGTGCTGGTCTACCGCCTCTGGTGGGCCTCCCGGCCGCCCGCCGACCGGCACGGCCGCTGGGTCGCGCTGCTCGCCGCCTGGTGGCTGAGCTGGCTGGCCACGCTCGCCATCGTCGTGGCCCGGCTGCCGCTCGGCGCCCCGCACGGAGACTCCAAGCTCACCGGCCTCGGCCCGGTCGAGCTGGCGACCGTGGTGGCCTCCGCCCTGCTGTGCGCGGCGACCGTCCGGCAGATCACCAGGATCCAGGCCGCGGGGGCCCGCGACCGGCAACGGGCGGGCCCGGTCGCCTCCCAGGTCTTCAATGGGCCCACAACGCACCAGGTCTATCCGGCCGGGCAGTGAACGACGGCCACAGGCGTCCGGCCGGACGGTGCGCGCGGATGCCGGAACAGGTGTCCGGGCGGGCGGGCGTGAGGAAGGGCGTCAGTCCCATGCCCGCATCAGCAGCCAGTCCTCGCCCGCGGTGTCGAAACGGAGCTCATAGGTGCCCAGCCGGTCACCGGGGTCGGCCTCGACCCTCCAGAAACGGCGTTCACCGGGATCGTGCTCCGAGGTCTTCCACCACTCCCGTGCGACCACCCACTGGTCGAGCACCTGACGGACGGCGTGCAGCCGGTCGCGCCAGACGAACTGGACCGGCTGACCGTCACGGATCCAGACCTCGATCGGATCACCGTAAAGTCTGCTCAAGACGCTTCTCCCCGCGGCTCACAGATGGCACCCGGGGGAAGGCGGGCCTAGCCCGTCGAACATACGTTCTTATGGCGCCGAGCGCAAGTCTCCCACCTGTCGCACGAGTGGGTTCGCGTCAACCGAGTTGCGGATGCTGAAGGTCACGCTGCCCGCGCGGTAGCGGTCGTCCGACCACTCGACCGGGCGGCCCTCGTGGGTTGTGGTGACCCGACGCTGGCGCAGCAGCGGGCTGCCGCGCCGTACGACCAGCAGCCGGGAGTCCTCGACCCCCGCGGCGACCGCGTCGATGAGGTGCTCGCCGTAGGCGAAGACCAGCCCGACGCTCTCGTAGAGCGCCTGGGTGATCGACTCGCAGTCCGGCGCGATCCGTTCGACGGCCGGGGCGATCCACCCGGCGTAGACGGTGCGCTCCAGCATCACCGGCTCGCCCTCGAGGGAGCGCAGCCGCAGCACCGACAGCACCTGGTCGCCCGGCTGGAGTGCCAACCGTACCGCCTCGGTCGCGTCCGCGCCCCTGCGGCGCTGTTCCAGCACCTGGCCGCTGACCCGGTAGCCCATCGCGTGCGCCCACTGCGCGAAGCTGTTCAGCTCGGCGAAGCTCTGGCTGCGTTCGCGCCCGACCACGATGCGCCTGGCCCCCTGCCGGGAGCCGACCAGACCCTCGGCCGCGAGTACGGCCACCGCCTGGCGCACCGTGCCGCGCGAGGCGTTGAAGCGGGCGGCGAGCGCGGCCTCGGAGGGCAGCTGCGCGCCCACGGCGTACTCACCGCGCATGATCGCGTCCCTCAGCTCGGCGGCGATCCCCACATAACGCGCCGTGTTCCTCGGGTTCGCCTCCGCGTTCCCCCCGGCCACCTCGGGGTCGCCTCTCCGGCCCGCTTCCGCGTTTCCCGCGAAGGCCGTCCCGGAACCACCCCCCACACCGATCAGGGCACCGCCGGCCACGCCCGCCCCGGAGTTCTCCGGGGCCGTTCCGGCGTTCGCCCGCGACTCGTCCTTCACGCTCGCCTCGCCCCTCAAGCCCGCCCCCTCACACCCTGTCCCGCACGAACAACGGACTTCCGTGCTGCGCACACCTGAACAGCGCAGCCCCCCACACCCTAGACAAGGGTGAATGACTCATGAAGTCGCAGCTCATGCATTCCCCTGGCGTACGTCGAGCGTTCATCGGACGGAAACCGGCTGCCGACCTATCGGGTCTAGCTTGTTTGTACAAGTTCGTTGAATTTCGCTGCACAGTGCGCGATACCCCCTCCGGGAGACAACGTGATCACATCTCGCGTCCGCTTCGCAGGCCTGGCCGCACTCCTCCTCGCGGGCGCCACGGCGTGCGGAGCGGCCCCGACAACCGCGGCCCCGTCGAACACCGCGTCGGGCGCGGCTCCCGCCGCCTCGGACAGCTCCTCCGGAGCGGGCGCGGCGGCCGGGACCGCCACCTCGGCGGCCGACCTGGGCGGGCTGGACAAGCTCGTCGAGGCCGCGAAGCAGGAGGGCAAGCTCCACGTCATCGCCCTGCCGCCCGACTGGGCCAACTACGGCAAGATCATCGAGGCCTTCAAGGCGAAGTACGGCATCGAGGTCGAGAGCGAGACCCCGGATGCCGCCAGCGCCGACGAGATCAACGCGGTGAAGACCCGCAAGGGCCAGGACCGCGCTCCCGACGTGCTCGACATCGGCCAGTCCTTCGCCATCAGCGGCGCGGCGGAGGGTCTGTTCGCGCCCTACAAGGTCGAGGCGTGGGACAAGATCCCCGCCAACCAGAAGGAGCCGAGCGGCCTGTGGTTCAACGACTACGGCGGCTACGTCTCGATCGGCTGCGACGCCAAGAAGATCACCAAGTGCCCTGAGACCTTCGCCGACCTGCTCAAGCCCGAGTACAAGGGCAAGGTCGCGATGAACGGCAACCCGACCAAGTCGGGCTCGGCGTTCGCGGGCGTCTACGCGGCGGCGCTGTCGAACGGCGGCTCCTTCGACGACATCCAGCCCGGCCTCGAGTTCTTCAAGAAGCTGAAGACCGCGGGCAACTTCAACCCGGTCGAGACGACTCCCGCGACCATCGAGAAGGGCGAGACCCAGATCAGCATCGACTGGGACTACAACAACGCCGCCTACGCCCCCAAGCTCGCCGACAAGGGCCTCGACTGGAAGACGGTCATCCCCTCTGACGGCAAGTACTTCCAGCTCTACGCGCAGGCGATCAACAAGGACGCTCCGCACCCCGCCGCCGCCCGCCTCTGGCAGGAGTTCCTCTACAGCGCCGAGGGCCAGAACCTCTACCTCGGTGGCTTCGCCCGCCCGGTGCTGCTGCCCGCGATGAAGGCGGACGGCTCGGTCGACAAGGCCGCGGAGGCCAACCTGCCCCCGGTCGAGGGCGAGCCGACCTTCCCGACCGACGCCCAGATCACCAAGGCCAAGGAAGCTCTGGCCACCGGCTGGGGCGCCGCCGTCGGCGGCTGATCCATGGCGACCGAGATCACGTCCGGCCCGGGTGCGGCCGGGGACGGCGTCCGCGCCCGGGCAGGGGGGCGGGCGGCGAAGCGCGCCCTGCCCCCGAGCTGGCCCGCCGTCGTGCCCCTGCTGGTCTTCGTCGCGCTGGCTTTCGGGATCCCGGCGGTCGCGCTGCTGCTGGGCGCGTTCACCGTCACGGACCCACGGACCAGGATCTCCTCCCTGAGTACGGCCAACCTGACGGAGAGCCTGCGGGGCAACTATCTCGCCACCCTGCTCGGCAGCGTGCAACTGTCCGCCGTGGTCGCGGTGCTCGGCGCCGTCCTGGGCGCCTTCCTCGCCCAGGCCGTCGTGACCTCCCGGTCCAGGGCGCTGCGCGAGTCGGTGCTGTCCGCCTCGGGCGTGCTGGCCAACTTCGGCGGGGTCCCGCTGGCGTTCCTGTGGGTCGCGACCCTGGGCAACTCCGGGGTGGTCACCAGCGCCCTCGGGCTCGGCGAAGCGGGCTGGAGCCTCTACAGCTTCTGGGGCCTGGCCCTGGTCTACATGTACTTCTCCGTGCCGCTGATGGTGCTGGTCCTGGTGCCCGCCCTGGACGGCCTGAAGACGCAGTGGCGGGAGGCGGCGAGCAACAGCGGGGCGACCGCCTGGCAGTACTGGCGGTACGTCGGCGTCCCGGTGCTGGCCCCCTCGCTGCTCGGCGGGGTCGTGCTGCTGTTCGGCGGCGCGTTCGCCGCGTACGCGACCGCCGCGGCGATGACCGGCAGCACGGTCCCGCTGGTCACCCTGCAGATCGCGGACGCCCTCACCGGCAACGTGCTCATCGGGCACGAGAACATGGCGCTCGCGCTCAGCCTCGACATGATCGTCGTCGCGGGCCTGGTCATGGCGGTCTACCTGCCACTGCAGAGGAGGAGCACCCGATGGTTGCGGTGACGCCGATCCTGGACACCCCGCGTGCCGTCTCCCCCGGCAGGCCGCGGCGGGTGCGCCTCTGGCGCGGCCTGGTGCTGGGGGTCGCGGCGGTCTACTTCCTGGTCCCGATGGGCACCTCGTTCTGGTTCACCGTCCACAACGAGCGGCAGGGATTCTCCCTCGACGCCTACCGGCGGATCCTGTCCGCGGAGGGCTTCGGGACGAGCATGCTGCTGTCGCTGGCGCTGGCCGCCGTCACGATCGCGGTCGTGCTCGGGCTCACGTTGCCGGCGATGCTGGCCGTACGGCTCGGCGCACCCCGGCTGCGGCCGGTGCTCGAGGTTGTCTGCACGCTCCCGCTGGTGGTGCCGCCGATCACGTTCGTCTCGGGGATCGGCACGGTGCTGCGCTGGGGTCCCGACTATCTGGCCGCGACGCCGTTCTGGGCGACCCTGATCGCGATCCAGAACGAGACGTTCCCCGTCGTGCTGGTGCTGGCCTACGTGGTGCTGGCGCTGCCGTTCGTCCACCGCTCCCTGGACGCCGGGTTGCGCGCGATCGACGTGCGGACCCTCGTCGAGGCGGCCCGCAACCTGGGCGCGTCGTGGCCGCACGTGGTGTTCCGGGTGATCGTCCCCAACCTGCGCTCCGCCATCGCGGGCGCCTCGTTCCTCACCCTCGCGCTGGTGCTCGGCGAGTACACCGTCGCCGCACTGCTCGGCTACCGGACGTTCCCGGTCTGGATCGTGACGGTCGCGGGCTCAGAGGGGCAGCTCTCCGTCGCCGTCTCGCTGCTGAGCCTGCTGATCATCTGGTTGCTGCTGCTTGTCCTGTCCGGTGCGGGCGCCAAACGAAGGAGTTCGTCATGACCGCCGGTGTCGAGTTCCGGGGGCTGCGGCGCGTGTTCGGCCGTACCGTCGCCCTGGACGGCCTGGACCTGACCGTCGCGCCCGGCGAGCTGATGGCCCTGCTCGGGCCGTCCGGCTGCGGCAAGACCACGGCGCTGCGATGCGTCGCGGGCTTCGAGCACCCGGACGAGGGCTCCGTGCTCGTGGACGGGGAGGACATCACCCGCAGACCGGCCAACCGCAGGGACGCGGGCATGGTCTTCCAGTCCTACAGCCTGTTCCCCAACCTCAACGCCCGCGACAACGTGGCGTTCGGGCTCCGGGTCCGCAAGGTGCCCGCCGCCAGGCGCAACGCCAGGGCGGCCGAGCTGCTGGAGCTGGTCGGGCTCGGGGCGCACGGCGAGCGCTACCCGCACGAGCTGTCCGGCGGCCAGCAGCAGCGCGTCGCGCTGGCCAGGGCGCTGGCGCCGGAGCCCCGCGTGCTCCTGCTGGACGAGCCCCTCTCCGCGCTGGACGCCAAGGTCCGCGTCACGCTCAGGGAGGAGATCAGGCGGCTCCAGCTCGACCTGGGCATCACCACCGTCTTCGTGACCCACGACCAGGAGGAGGCGCTGTCGGTCGCCGACCGGGTCGCGGTGCTGCGCGCGGGGCGGCTCGAGCAGTGCGCCGCGCCCGCGGAGATCTACGATCGGCCCGCGACGCCGTTCGTGGCCGAGTTCGTCGGCACGATGAACCATATCCCCGGCCGCCTTTCCGGCAGGGAGGTCACGGTCCTCGGCCTGCTGCTCCCCGTCGACGGCCCGCTGCCCGCCTCGCCCGAGGTGGACGTGCTGGTCCGTCCCGAGGCCGTGACCGTCACCCCCAGCCCCGAGGGCGGAGCGCTGATCGTGGCGTCGTCGTTCCGCGGTTCCTCGGCACGACTGCGGGTGCAGCTGGGCGAGCTGGAGATCCTCAGCGACGTGCCGGGCCACGACGCGGTACGACTGGCACCCGGCACCCGGGTGGAGCTCGACCTCGTACGGCGCCCAGTCCTCGTCGCCGAACACACCCGGCACACCACAGGCACCACGGGCGCCTCAGCCGTCTCGGCGCCGGCCACCGCCCAGGGCGACCGGCAGGTCACGGGCTCAGAGGACCCCGCCGGTGTCGGCTGAGCTGCACGCCGTCCTGTTCGACATGGACGGCACCGTGGTGGACACCGAGGGGCTGTGGCGGCAGGCGTGCGCCGCGGTCGCGGCCGAGCTGGGCCTGGAGGCGGCCGAGGTCGACGCCGGGCACGTGCACGGCCGCCCGGCCGAGCACACCGCCACCCACCTCGTGCACCTCGTACGGCGAAGCCGCGACGCGCCGGCCGAGATCCCTCCGATCCCCGGCGGCCCGGCCACCTCCCCCCGTGGAGAACCCGCCAGGCCAAAGGAGGCGCTCACACACTCCATCGGCGGGGAACCCGTGGCCCCCGGCGAGACGAGCGTCGCCCGGGTCAGCGCGCGGCTCACCGAGGAGTTCGCGAGACGGATCGCGGGCGGGGTGATCCCGCTGCCCGGCGCGATCCGGCTGCTGGACGACCTGGGCGCGGCGGGCGTGCCGACCGCCCTGGTCACCGCCTCCTCCCGGCGGATCGTCGATCTCGTGCTCCGCACGGTCGGGGTGGCGCGGTTCCGTCTGGTCGTCGCCGCAGAGGACACCGTCCGCGGCAAGCCCTCGCCGGATCCCTATCTGCGCGCGACCGCCGAGCTGGGCGTCGATCCCGCCCGCTGCGTGGCCGTCGAGGACAGTCCCGTCGGCCTGGCCGCCGCCTTGGCCGCGGGGTGCAGGGCGGTGTCCGTCTCGGGTGATCCTGCCGTGCCGTACGGCGTGCTGTCCGTGAACAGCCTGGAAAAGATCGACGTGGAGCTGCTGCGTCTGCTGGCCGCGGACAAGATCTCGATAGGCTGAGCTCTTCATGTAACGGTGCGTGCGGTAGGTGTGGCGGTGAGCGATCTGAATGCGGGCGAATCCTTCTACATAGGGCGATACCGCGTGCTCAGCCAGCTCGGCAGAGGTGGGATGGGCACGGTCTACCTCGGCGAGGCACCCGACGGGCAGCAGGTCGCCATCAAGGTCATCAACCCCGAGTACAGCCGGCACGATCAGTTCAGGATGCGCTTCCGCCGCGAGGCCGACGCCGCCCAGCGGGTCCGCAGGTTCTGCACGGCCGCCGTGATCGAGGCCGCGCTCGACGGCGACCAGCTCTACGTCGTCACCGAGTACGTCGCGGGCCCCAACCTGGAGGAGGCCGTGCAGGCGGAAGGGCCGCTCCGCGGCTCCAGCCTCGACGCGCTCGCGGTCGGCGTTGCGACCGCGCTGGCCGCGATCCACAGCGCCGGAGTCGTGCACCGCGACCTCAAACCGTCCAACGTGCTGCTCTCCCCGGTCGGCCCCCGGGTGATCGACTTCGGCATCGCCCGCGCGCTGGACACGCTCGGCGGGATCACCGGAACCGGCGAGATCCTCGGCACGCCCCGCTACATGGCGCCCGAGGCGCTGCGGGGCGAGCCGGTCTCCTCCGCGTGCGACGTCTTCTCCTGGGGCTGCCTGGTCGCCTTCGCGGCGAGCGGCAAGGCGCCGTTCGGCGGGGAGAGCCTGCCCTCGGTGCTTTACCAGGTGCTCAACACGGAACCGGCCTTGGAGGGCATGGAGGACCCACTGCGCGAGCTGGTGAGCCATGCCGTCGCCAAGGCCTCCGGGGACAGGCCGACCTCCCAGCAGATCCTCGATCACCTGGTCGGTCGCTCGGCCGCGCCGGAGCAGGCCGCCCACTCGGTGTGGGCCGCCTGGCAGCAGAACCCGCCCCTGACCACGCCTCCCACGCCTCCCACGCCTCCCGCGCCGTCCTCGGTGACCCCCGTGATGCCGTTCCAGTACCCCGCTCCCCTTCCCTCGGGGACGGCCCTGTGGGCGGGAGCGGGGTACGAATCCCCCTCGGGCGAGACGATCCCGCCCGCGGGAGTGCCCGCGCGGCGGTTCGGATGCAGGAGGAAGACGGTCGTCGGGGCGACGGTCGCGGCCCTGGTCGCGCTGACCGGCGGAACCGGCCTGTATGTCGCCCTCTCCTCCGGCGGCCCTCCCGGGGGGCTTCCCCTGCTCTACCAGGAGGACTTCACCCAGAGCGGGAACGGCTGGGACGGCGGCGTCTACGACGGCCCCGACGACAGGTACGGCTACTCCCCCGAGGGCTTCTACGCCGTCGACGTCGACGGCGACCATCCCGTGGGGCGTAAGAAGGCGCCGCTGGGCTTCCTGGCCGTCCCGCCCGCGACCTCCGACCCCTCGTCCGGCCCCACCCCGGTCATCCCCGACCGGTTCCTGCTGGGCGTCGACGCCGGGGTCCGCCGCGGCAGCAGCGGACCGGGGGAGTATGGGCTGTTCTGCCGCGGCGAGGACGACTACCAGGCGACGCGCTACGAGTTCCTGCTGGACACCCAGGGCACGGCCCGCATCCGCAAGACCGTGAAGAGCGGTGGCGGCGAGCTGATCGGCCCCGTCGAGGCCGACGTTTCCGAGAACGGGCCGGTGCGCCTGCAGGCCGAGTGCGCGGGCGGCCCGGACGGCGTGCGGCTGACCATGTGGGTCGACGGCGACCTGGTCGGGACCGTCCTCGACGCCAACCCGCTGTCCAACGGGCAGGTCGGCGTGCTGGCCCGGGTCGGCGAGAGGAGCGAGGCGACGCTCAGGGCCTCGTTCGACAACTTCACCATGCACGGCATCCCACGCGAGACGATCTCCTCACCGAAGTCCCCTGACGGGAACAGGGAGTGACCTGTCAGAGGTTGGGGACGATCGAAGCACCCGCCTGAGCAAAAGGAGTTCAGCACGATGCGTGCCATAGTGGTCTCCGCAACCGGTGGCCCGGAGGTCCTCACCTACACCGACCAGCAGCCCGACCCGGAGCCGAACCCCGGTGAGGTGCTGATCGACGTCGCCGCCAGTGGCGTGAACTTCATCGACGTGTACCACCGGCTCGGCCGCTACCCGCTCTCCCTGCCCTTCGTCCCCGGCAACGAGGGCGCGGGAACCGTCGCCGCGGTCGGCGAGGACGTCGTGGGAGTCTCCGTCGGCGACACGGTGGCCTGGTCCGGCGTGATGGGCAGCTACGCCTCGCGGGCCGTGGTTCCCGCCTCCCAGTTGCTGGCCGTACCCGAGGGGATCGCGGCGGAGGTCGCGGCGGCCGTGATCCTGCAGGGGCTGACCGCCCACTACCTGACCCACTCGACCTACCAGGTGAAACCGGGCGACGACGTGCTGGTGCACGCCGCGGCCGGAGGCGTCGGCCTGCTGCTCACCCAGATCGCGAAGCTGCGCGGCGCCCGGGTGATCGGCACGGTCTCCACGGAGGAGAAGGAAACGCTGGCCCGCCAGGCGGGCGCGGACGAGGTCCTGCGCTACGACGGCTTCGCCGACGCGGTCCGCGAGCTGACCGGTTCCGGGGTGCACGTCGTCTACGACGGCGTCGGCGCCGCCACCTTCGAGGCGAGCCTCGCCTCACTGCGCCCGCGCGGCATGATGGCCCTGTACGGCCAGGCCAGCGGCCCCGTTCCGCCTGTCGACCCTCAGGCCCTCGCCAGGGGCGGCGCCCTCTTCCTGACCCGCCCCGCCCTCGGCCCCTACGTCGCCACCCGCGACGAGCTGGCCTGGAGGGCCTCCGACATCTTCGGCTGGGTGGCCTCCGGCGACCTCAAGGTCCACATCTCCAAGCGCTACCCGCTGGCCGAGGCGGCCCAGGCCCACGAGGACCTGGAGGCCCGCCGCACGACCGGCAAACTCCTCCTCCTGCCCTGACCTTCCTGCCCCGGCCGTCTTCCCCTCAGGCGGGCGGCCGGGCCGGTTCGCGGGATCAGGGCAGGGGATGCGCGGGCCAGTCCAGCAGGCGGGCGCCCAGCACCGCCGTCTCCAGGGTGAACCGCTGGGTCGGGTCGTCGGGGGAGAAACCGGTGAGGCGGCGGATCCGTTCGAGACGATAGGTCACCGCCCTGGTGCTGACGCCGAGCCGCCTGGCCGCCGCGGTCTGGTTGCCCTGGGCGGCGAAGACGGCCTCCAGCGTGGCGAGCAGCGGCTCGGGGCCGCCGCGCGCGTTCAGCAGGGGGTTGAGCACGGTCGCCACGAGGTCCTCCATGGCCGCCCTGTCCCGCAGCAGCACCGGGAAGACCAGCAGGTCGGCTGCCCTGAGCACCGGCGCCCGCAGCCCGAGCCTGTCGCCGAAGCCGATGGCGTCCGCGGCCTCCCGGTAGGAGGTGACGACCCCGCCCGGGCCCCGATGCGGCCGTCCGAGGCCGACCCGCCAGCCCGGGGCGAACGACTGCCTCACATGGTGGGTGAACTCCCCTGCGGCGACCGTGAGGCTGCCCGGCGTGACGCACACGAGTGTTCCCTCCCTGGCCGCGATCAGCACGTTGTGCGACCCGAAGCGGCCGACCATCACCTCCTCGATCCGCCGCACCAGCGCCGTGGTCTCTCCCACGCCACCACCCGGCTCCCCCGCGCCACCGCCCGGCTCCCCCGCGCCACCGCCCGGCTCTCCCGCGCCGCCAACTGGCTCCTTCCCCGGGCGGGCGACGGCGACCACGTAACTCTCCGCGAGGCTCAGGCCGAAATGCGCGGCGCGCTCCGCGAGCCTGTCGGCGCGCCCCTGGAGCAGGTCGTCGACGAACCTCCTGCGTTCCGCCTCCTCGTGGCGCAGGGCCAGCCGCTGGGCGTTCTCGTACCCCTCCATCAGGGCGGAGACCACGCGTCTCAGCGCCGGGAGCGGAACGGACCTCGCGGCCCCCACGGCCGGGCCCGCCGCGACGCCCGCCCCCGTAACTGTGCCCAGGTCCGCCGCGATGTTCACCACCGTGTTCGCCACGGTGTTCGCGGCCAGGTCCAGCGTGGCCTCGACCAGCGCACGCACCGTCGTCCCCCGCTCCGCGGCTCGCGCGCCGACCGCACGGCAGTCGTCCAGCTCGGCCCTGACGGGCAGCCTGCCCGTCGCGGCCGCCTGCCGGAGTGTCCTGAGCGGGCCGCCGAGCAGCTCGTCCATCAGACTCCCACGTCCCGGCGATCGAAGGCGAGCATCGCGGCCAGCAGCAGCAGGACCGTCACACCCGCGAGGACACCGTAGTCCCCGAAGGGAAAGCCCTGGTAGAGGGGTTTGCCGTCCAGGTAGTAGTGGAACGGCGAGAGCCAGCGCAGCCAGGAGATCGCCGCGACGTCACGTCCGAGGGTCTCGACCACGTAACCGCCGACGGCCCACACCCCGGTGACCGCCAGGGCCAGACCCTTGCGCCCCGTGGCCGCGCCGACGGCCACGGTCACCGTGCCGAACAGCAGCACCAGGAGATAGAGCCCGGCGTGCGCGGCGGCGATGTTCCCCAGGGGCACGCCCATGCCGTTCGCGGCGGCCATCCCCGCGACCAGCGCGAAGGTGACCAGCATCACACCCAGCAGGCCCAGGACCAGCGCGGCGTAACGCTCCAGGACCAGCCTCCTGCGATCGATCGGCAGCGTGAGGGTGAGTTCCAGCGTTCCCGTCTCCTCCGGCTGGGCGACCACCCGGTTACCGAGGACGACCGCGCACATGATGAGCAGCAGCGGGCCGAACAGCTGGTAGGCCACGACCTGGAGATATCCGGCGCCGGTCGTGAAGTTGTCCAGACCGCCCATCAGGTCCTTCAGTGCCCCGGGATACTTGGCCGCCGCCGCGCGGCCGTACAGCTCGGGATCGCTCGTGATGGAGGGATAGACCGACAGGTAGAGCAGCAGGAAGGCGCACAGGCCGATCGTCCAGCCGATCAGCGCCCGCCGGTAGTCACGCAGGCTCTTGGACACCAGCGCGGGCATGTCGCCCCTCCTCGTCGCTGTAGTAGGTCAGGAAGATCTCTTCGAGGTCGGGCTCGGCGCTGGCCATGTGCACCACGGTGAACCTCGCCGCGGCCTTGATCAACGCGTCGGGACGGCCGTCCAGGGTGCAGCGCACGCTCGGCCCCTCGACGCGCAGGTCCCGCACCCCGGGAAGGTTCTCGAACGCCTCGGGGGGGACCGGCGCGTCGAAGTGGAACTCGACCCGGCGCACCGCCTTCTCCCGCAGCGCGGCGACGTCCTCGACCGCGACCAGCCTGCCGCCGCGCACGATGCCGACCCGGTCGGCGACGTCCTGCACCTCGGCGAGCACGTGCGACGACATGAGCACGGTCCGCCCCGAGGTCCGGACCTCCCTGACCATGGCCAGGAACTCCTGCTGCACCAGCGGGTCCAGGCCACTGGTCGGCTCGTCCAGGATCAGGAACTCCGGTTCGTGCATGAACGCCTGGATGAGCCCGACCTTCTGCCTGTTGCCCTTGGAGAGCTTGCCCATGGGCACAGAAAGGTCCGCCTCCAGGCGCTCGGCCAGCGCCTCGATCCGCCCCTTCGGCACGCCGCCGCGCATCGCGCCGAGGAAGGCGAGATAGTCGCTCGCCCGCTCCCTGCCCTCCAGGGTCAGCTCTCCCGGCAGGTAGCCGATCCGGCCGCGCACCGCCGCGTCGCGGGGATCGGCGCCGAGGACGGACATCCGGCCGCTCGTGGGCCGGATCACGTCGAGGAGCAACCTGATCGTGGTCGTCTTCCCCGCACCGTTCGGTCCGAGGTATCCGAACACCTCTCCGGGGTGGATCCGGAGGTCGAGATCCTCCAGTCCCCGGCGTTTACCGTAGAACTTGGTAAGTCCTTCGGTTTCAACCACCTCTGTCATGTCCCCGATCGTGCCCCCGAGGCCGCCGTCCCGGCCATGACCGGACCTCGACAGTTGAACGCCCGTTCGTTGCCAGGTTCCGGAACACGCCCTGCCCACGAGTGGCCTGGCCCTCCACCGTGCCGACGCCCCGAAGCCGCGCGGCCTTGAGCGGCGCGCGAAGCCGTCTATCGTGAAAACCATGAACGTGGACACGGCCTTCGTGCTGGGCGGCGGAGGCGTGCTCGGCGCGCACGAGGTGGGCATGCTGCGGGCGCTCGATGAGGCGGGCATCAAGCCGGACGTGATCGTCGGCACGTCCGTCGGCGCGCTGAACGGCGTCGTGCTCGCGGCCCACCCCGGCGACGCGGTCGCGCACCTCACCTCGCTGTGGAACTCAGACGTGGTCCGCACGGCCTTCGCCGGGTCGTGGATGACTCGGCTGTCCACTCTGGCCAAAAGCGGCACCCACCTCCACTCCCCCGAACCGCTGCGTGACCTGCTGACCCGGACGCTGCCGGTCTCTCGCATCGAGGAGCTGCCGGTGCCGTTCCAGTGCGTCGCCGCCTCCGTCGAGCACGCCCGCGCCCACTGGTTCACCAAGGGCCCGCTGGTCGAGGCGGTCCTCGCCTCGTGCGCCGTGCCGGGCCTGCTCCCGCCGATCCGCGTCGGGCACGAGCACTTCCTCGACGGTGGCCTGGTCCACAGCATCCCGGTCGGGCGCGCGGTCGCCCTCGGCGCCCGCCGCGTCTACGTCCTGCACGTCGGCCGGATCGAACGACCCCTGACCGTCCCGCGGCGCCCGTGGGAGGTCGGTCTGATCGCCTTCGAGATCGCCCGCAGGCACCGTTTCGCCGAAGAGATGGCCGCACTGCCCGACGGCGTCGAGGTCCATGTCATGCCCGCGGGCGCCGAGACCCGGCCCGGGGTCGACCTCTCCCAGCTCCGCTATCGGGATTCGTCGCAGATATCCGGATATATCGAACGCGCCTACGACGCCTCGTCCCGCTACCTCGCCCGGCAGCCGTGTCCCGAGCCCCCCAAGCCCCCTGAGGCTCCCGAATCCCCCTGAGACCTCCCAGGTTTCCGGCATATGCGGTATCGCCGCACTAAAACTTTCTATGTGGGCATATAAAGATCCGTATGGGTCGGCAGGAAGGAGACCGTCTTGCTCCCTCCTCGCATCGTCCGCCGCCTGGTCCTCGCGCCCCTGCTCATCGCGCTCACCGTGATCGCGGTGATCACGCTCCCGGTCTGGCTGCTGGTGGTGACCGCCGCCTCGCTGCGCCTGCCGCCTCCGCAGCGGCGCGGCACCCGGCTCGTCTGGTTCGCGGTGGCGTGGCTGACGCTGGAGTCGATGGCGCTGGTCGCCTGCCTGTGGCTCTGGATCGTGAGCGGGCTCGGCGGGCGGCTCAACCACGACGAGCACCAGGAGCGGCATTACGCCCTGGTCAGGTGGCTGCTGGCCGGCGTGTACGGCGCGGCCGTACGGATCTTCGGGCTGAGCGTCGAGATCGACGAGCCTCGGGCGACCCCGGAGGAGGTCTCCCGCCGCCTCACCCGCCCGGTGGTCGTCCTGTCCCGCCACGCGGGCCCCGGCGACTCCGTCCTGCTGGTCCACCACCTGCTCACCCTGTACGACAGGCGCCCGAGAATCGTGATGAAGGCGGCCTTGCAGCTCGACCCCTCCCTGGATGTGATGATCAACCGCCTGCCGAACGCCTTCGTTCCTCGCGAGGCGACGACGAGCGGCATCGTCGCCGAGATCCGCCGCCTGGCCTCGGACATGGACGCGGACGACGCCCTGGTGATCTTCCCGGAGGGCGGCAACTTCACGCCGAGACGCCGCTGGCGGGCCATCCTGCGGCTGGAGCGCAAGGGCCTGGTCGAGGAGGCCACCCGCGCCCGCGGCCTCGAACACCTCATGGCCCCCCACCCCAACGGAGCCATCGCCGCCATCGAGGCCTGCCCGGCCGCCGACGTGATCTTCGTCGCCCACACCGGCCTCGACGACCTGGTCACGATCGGCGACATCTGGCGCAGGCTGCCGGTGCGCGCCAGGATCAAGGCCAGGTGGTGGCGGGTGCGGGCGGAGGACATCCCGCGGAAGCGCGAGGCGCAGATCAGCTGGCTGTTCGACCAGTGGGAGACGATCGACGCCTGGATCACCGAGAACCGCCCGGCGCCGGTCTCCCCCGCCTGAGCGCCCAGGCGGGCCGGATCCCGGTGCGGAGATGCGCCGGAGACGGCGGGCTCCGTCACCCGCGCTGAACCTTCGCGGTCCGGTGGAGCAGGTGGACGTTGCGCAGTGCCTGACCGGGGTCGGCTATCACGTTGAGCCTCGGTTTGCCCGAGAGGGGAGCCAGGTCGAGGGTGGGGGCCGTGCCCCGCAGGTCGATGTCCCGCAGCGCGTCCAGGGACGCGAGCGGCGAGAGGTCCGTCCCCCAAGAGGAACCCGTGAGAAAGAGGGTGCGAAGCTCCCGGAGCGCGGCCAGCGGACCGAGGTCGGAGACGGCCGAGTCCGTGAGAATCAGGGTCTCGAGCTTTCGCTGCCCGGCCAGCGGGCCCAGGTCCGTGACCTCCGGACAGTCCGACAGGGCCAGAAGGGTGAGGTCGAGGACGTTCAGCGCCCCCAGGTCGCCGACGGAGGTGTCCCACAGGCGAAGGTTGACGAGTCCGGGACAGTGCTCGGCGAGAGCGGCGAGACCGCCGTGGACGTTCAGGAAGCTGACGTTGAGCCTCCCCAGACGGGGAAAACTCGCGAAGAACGCCGCGTCCGTCAGCTGGTTCGCCCCGTAGAGGGACAGGGTGTCCAGCTCGGTCTGCCGGGCGACCGGACCGAAGTCCCGGACCCGTTCCACGTTGCTGAGAACGAGCGAGTCGAGCCGGGGCAGGGAGTCGAGGAAGCCGAGATCCGCCTCGAAGTCGAGGTTCCGCAGGCTCAGACTCCGCAGCCCGGACAGACGGGCGAGGAGTCCGAGGTCGGCGGAGCGCCGCACTTGCATGCCGATCGACAGATGCTCCAGCTCGGCGGGGAACGCCACCTCGCCGAGGTCGGCCTCCCCGACGGAGTCCAGGTGCAGCCAGCGCAACGACGGCAGGTGCCGGAGGAACCCCAGGTCGTCGATGGGGAAGTCGTCCATGGACACGTGGAGGGATCTGAGACGCCCCAGGTGCTGGAGAGCGCCCAGCTGGCGCGGGTTCTCGATGGTCAGCGCGCTGTCGAGCAGGACCGCGTCCGCCAGGACCTCGGCGGAGTACCGTTCCGGGTCGAAGTAGTTCCACCCGGCGATCAGCTCCTGCTGAACCTTCCAGCGCGGATCCTTCCGGTATCCCGCGAGCTTGCGCAGGGCGTCGGCGCCGTTGATCAGCCAGCAGGTCCGCACCGTCGCCGCCGCCCTCGCCTGCGACAGCCCGCCCAGATCGTCGGGAAGGCGGCGGAGGATCTCCTCGCCCGCCAGCGCGAGCACCCTCGCCTCCGCCGCGTTCCTGGGCGGGATCACTGTGGCCAGGCACGCCTCGACGCGGTCCTCGAGATCGCGGGGAAGCTCCTGGATCGTCTCCAGGCAGCCCGCGACCAGCAGCCGCAGCCTGCGCCCGTGACGGTCTTCTTCGTCGATCCGGTCGAGCAGGCCGCGCAGCAGCTCGTGCCGTACGGGGGCGTTGGCGTGCCCGGCGGCCATCACCACGGTCTCCCGCCACTGGTCCAGGTGCGCCCGCTCGACCAGCGGCTCCACGTAGGCGTCGTCGACGGCCTGCTTGGCCGCGAGATACTCCTGCACCGTCCGGTGTACGAAGTCGATCCGCCCCGGCACCGGCTCCCTGACCACCCCGCTGCGCTGCAACAGGTGATCGAGCACGTCCCGCGCCGGCGCGTTCACCCTGGGCATGGTCCGGATCTTCTCCTCGACCCGCCTGAGCGCCGTGGCCGTGGACAGCTCGGAACGCCCCCACACCGCCAGCTGCCAGGCGAGATCCTGCAGCACCCTGACCTTCTGCTCCGGTTCGAGCACGACCTCTGCGGCGATCCCCCGCTCGGCGTCCCTGCGCTCAAGCAGCAGTTCGAGCGCCGCCGCGTAGAGCCCCATCCGGTTGCGCGGCAACTGCTTGCCCCGGTCCAGGTTCAGCGCGCAGAGCATCGCCGCGAGCAGCGGGGAGGAGGCCAGCGTCTGCAGGTGCGGGCTGCTCTCGAACCTGGCGAGCAGCGCGCCCTCGTACTCGTCGAGCCTCTCGGACGCGCACGGCAGGCTCCTGGAGCCTCGCATCGCCGTGTGCCACTGCCGTACGAGCTCTCGCAGGTCCGACGGGGTCATCGGCTCCAGCGAGATCGAGGAGAAACCCTCCTCGCTCAGCCAGCGCGCGTCGGCCGCCGCGGGGCGGGAGGTCACCACGGTCACGGTCCCGGGGTAGGCGGCCAGCAGGCCGCCGAGCCACTGCCTGACCGCGGGCCGATGCCGTACGGCCAGCTCGTCGACCCCGTCGACGAACAGCAACGCCCGACCCGCGTCGAGCACCCGGTGCGCCCACCCGTCGGGCATCCGCCCCGCGACCGGTCCCGCGACGTCGGCGAGGAAGTCCTCAGGACCGGGCAGCCTGCCCGAGGGGTGGCTGCGCAGCTTGACGACGAACGGGACGGAGCCGTTCCACCCGGCCAGCTCACCGGAGAAGCCACCGCGCGCCGCGGTCACCGACAGCCAGCGCAGCAGCGTGCTCTTGCCCGAGCCCGCGTCTCCCCGCAGCAGGACCCGCCGGGAGCGGCCCAGCGCGCTCTCGACGCGCAGAGTGGCCGCCTCGCGCTCGCCGGTCGTCTCGGTCAGCTCGGCGAGGCGCATCCGCTCTGGAGCGCGTTTCCTCGCCGGATCGTCCGCCGAGACGCTGAGGCTGATGTAGGCGACACTCAGCGTGGCACGGGGGCGGTAGTTCTCCACCCGGACACCGAACAGCTCCACCTCGTCGAGGGTCGTGCTGAGATGTTCGAGATAGCGGCGTTCGAACTCCTCGTCGTCCTGGGTGCCGGAGGGCGCGTCGAGCGAGCGCACGGGCAGGCGGGCGAGCCCCGAGGCGATCTGCTGACCGAGCGCGGCCACCTGTTCCTCCACGGAGGAGAGGCGGCCGAGGACCTCGCTCGCGGCCCGGGGAAGATACTGCGGGAGCTGCTGGACGATGCGGACCAGGCAGTCGAGGCACTCGTCGAGCAGCACGTCGTACAGCCTGGCCCCGGCCTCGCCGAGCTGCCTCACGGGGTCGGGGAGCCCGGCCCTGAGGTTTCCCGCGAGCTTGACCGGGTCCATGTCGGCGGCCATGAGAGCCCCGTCCGAGAGATCGGCGGCCTCAAGGGTCGCCACGACCTCGTGCAGCGCCGCCGTCCTGTCGTCCTCCGTGAGACCGCGGTACTCCTGCTCGACGAGCACGGCGAGCCGCCGCTCGACCCCGTCCGCGATGGCTCCGAGCTGGCGTTCGAGGCTGCGCCGTACGAACCGGTCGGGGAAACCGCTGCGGATCAGCGTCGCGAGGTCGGCGCCCCGCTCCATCCTGGCCGCGCGGGTGGCGAGCCCCTCCCGCATGGCGCGTTCCGCGACGGCCTTCCCCGCGGCGGCGACGACCGCCTCCAGTCCGGACATGCTGCTCCTCGGCACGTTGTGGCATTCGTCTCCAAGGATCATCGAAAAAGCCGCAACGTACTGAGAAATCCGTACAACCATGGACCGTTGCCGCCCGGAAGGGGCGACGGGCTGACGGCGTCGGGGACGTGAGCGGACCACGTTCCGCCCCGGGCTCGCGGGGCTGCCGGTGCCTTGGACGGTCCGGCGGGCTACCAGTCCTGGGAGAGGCCCGACATACGGCGGAGATACTCGTCCTCGTCGATCTCCCCCGCCGCGTAACGGCGTTTGAGGATCTCACGCGGATCGTCGAGGGCGGGCCGCCTGTCCCCCCTGAGGGCGCGCAGAAGCGGCCCCGGACGGAAGACCACCACGAGGACCACGGCAACGACGAGGAGGATCACCACGAGCCGGAGCATCATTCACCTTCCATGGCTCTATTGTGCGAGATTCTGCGAGAAGTCCGGTGCCTCACGCAAGGGTCCGCCCGGTGGCAGGATCGGCAGGTCCCGCGGAGCTCCGCTCTCAAGGACCCTGATCAGGGCATCGGTGTCCATGTGCCGTTCGACCAGGTCCCCCAGGGCGTCCAGCCTTTCCTCGCGCAACGCGGCGAAGGAGACGCCGGGAGCGGGGGTGAAGTCGCGCCCCGAGACGGCCGCGACGTCGGTGAGGAACGCCCTGCGGAAGTCGTCGTTCTCCAGTGCTCCGTGCCAGGTGGTGCCCCAGACCGAACCCGAACGGCAGCCGTCAAGGAAGGGCTCGCCGCCCTCGGCCGTCACGACGCCGTGGTGGATCTCGTAGGCCTCGACGCGGCAGCCGTACGCGCTGCCGACCGGACGGCCCAGCGTCTTGTCCGCCGCGAACTCGACCGTCGCGGGCAGCAGGCCCAGCCCCTCGACCGTTCCCGCCCCCGACTCGACCTCGTCGTGGATGGTCCTGGCGAGCATCTGGTAGCCACCGCAGATGCCCAGCACCGCCCGTCCCCGTAGGGCGTCGGCCAGCCCGTTCGCGCGCAGCCAGGCCAGGTCGGAGACCGTCGCGCGGGAGCCGGGCAGCACGACCAGGTCGGCGTCGTCCAGCTCGGCCGGGGAGGCCACGAAGCGCACCGTCACACCGGGCTCGGCGGCGAGGGCGTCGACGTCGGTGAAGTTGGAGATGCGCGGCAGCCTGACCACGGCGACACGCAAGGTCTGGCCGCCGTACGACGCGTGCGTGCCGGTCACGGGCCGGTTGGGCCGGTTGTCCAGGGCCAGGGAGTCCTCGACGTCCAGCCAGAGGCCGTCGAGCCAGGGCAGCACGCCGTACACCTCGCGGCCCGTCAGGTCTTTGATCATGTCGAGGCCGGGCGCGAGGAGCTCGGGCGCCCCTCTGAACTTGTTGATCACGAAACCGGCGATCAGCGCCTGATCCGCGGGCTCCAGGAGGGCGACCGTCCCGTACAGCGAGGCGAAGACCCCGCCCCTGTCGATGTCCCCTACCACGATGACCGGCAGATCGGCGGCACGGGCCAGGCCCATGTTCGCGATGTCGCCCCTGCGCAGGTTGATCTCCGCCGGGCTGCCCGCTCCCTCGCAGACCACCACGTCGTAGGAGCCGCGCAGCCGTTCGAGCGCCTCGACGGCGATCCGGCGCAGCCGCTCCTTGACCTCCCAGTACTCCATCGCGTCGACCTCGGCCAGCGGCCTGCCCATGACCACGACCTGGCTGCGCCGGTCGCTGCCCGGCTTGAGGAGGATCGGGTTCATGTCCGCGGTCGGCTCGATGCCGCACGCCGCGGCCTGCATCGCCTGGGCCCTGCCGATCTCGGCGCCGTCCGCGGTGACGAAGGAGTTCAGCGACATGTTCTGGGCCTTGTACGGCGCGACCTTCACGCCTTGTCTGGCCAGCCAGCGGCAGATCCCGGCGGTGACGACGCTCTTGCCCGCGTCCGAGGTGGTCCCGGCGACCAGCAGCGAGCCCCTCACGCGGCGGCCGCCGCGCTCGTCCGGGGGGCGTCCTGGGGCGTCCCGCGAACGGGCGACGCGGGGCGGGCAGGCGGCATGGAGCACACAGACAGCACGGACAGCACGGACAGCACGGAGGCCGTGGACACTATGGACGCCGTGAACGCCGCAGACGCCGTGGAGCGCACAGGCGGCGTGGACGGCAGATGGCTCTCCGGGGGGTCGACAGTCATGCTCACAGCATGACGTGCGGCACGCCGTATCGCCCACCCAGGGCATCCCCGCCGGAAACCAACCGCCTCGGAACCCGCCGACCCGAGTCCCATGGGTCCGGCAGCCCCATCCGGCAGCATGGCCCGGCAGCGCGATCCGGTGACATGGTCCGGCAGCCGCCCCCAGGTGGCCCGGGAGCCCGCCGAGCCCAGGATCAGCCGTCTCGGAGCCCGTCGGCCGGAGACACGCCGGTCCCGGAGCTGTCGGTTCGGGTTGGCTGCCCCAGACCAGCCGATCCAGGGTGTCCAGCGATTCCAGGGTGTCCAGCGATCCGGGGGCGCCGATCTCCAGTGCCGGTCACCGGCGCGAGCGCAGGAACACCGTCAATACGGCCACGCCCGCCGCGGCGAGGCCGACCGCCCGTGCCAGCCGTACGGAGCGGCGGACGTCCCCGACCAACGGTTTCGGCCCGTCCCCCATCTCGGGCCGGTGCTCGACGCGGTCGCCGTAGACGTTGGTGCCGCCGAGCGTGACGTCGAGCGCCCCGGCGAAGGCCGCCTCACAACGGCCCGCGTTCGGGCTCGGGTGGCGGTGGCCGTCCCTGCGCAGCACCCTCGCCGCCTGAGTGGCCGAGCCGCCTGCCAGAGGGGCGCAGAGGACCGTGAGCAGGCCCGTGATCCGCGCCGGGACGAAGTTGACGACGTCGTCGAGCCTGGCCGCGGCCCAGCCGAAATGCTCGTAGCGGGCGTTGTGATGACCGACCATGGCGTCCAGTGTGTTGATCGCCCGGTAGGCCAGCAGCCCGGGGATCCCGGCGACCGCCCCCCAGAACAGCGGTGCGACCACGGCGTCCGAGGTGTTCTCCGCGATCGACTCGACCGTCGCCCTGGCCAGCTCGGCCGACTCCAGCAGAGAGGGATCACGTCCGCACAGGTGCGAGAGCCTCCCCCGCGCCCCAGCGAGGTCGTTCGCCTCGAGGAACTCCGCCATGGCCATACCCTCGCGCCCCAGCGTCGTGCCGCCGAGCACCGCCCAGGTCGCCACCGCACTCAGCGCGCCCCGCAACACGGGGTTCCCCGTTCTGGCCGCGGCCACTCCCAGCAGCGCCACCGGGCCGACGCACAGCACAACGTAGCCGACCCCGGCGGGGCGGGCGTCGCCGTACACCCGCTTCTCCAGCGCTGCGGCAGCCTGTCCGAACAGGGCGACCGGATGCCCGCGCCTCGGGTCCGCGAGGACGGCGTCGGCGACAACCCCGGCGAGCATCCCCAGGGCCTCCGCCCGTCCCCTTCCCTGGCGGGTCCCCGAGGCGGACCGGCCAGATCCGGCTCCCGCCGACACGGACCGGCCGGACTGATCAGACGAGATGGGCATGGAGCCGGTCCTGGTTCTTCTCGAGCCAGGCGCACGCCCGGCGGATGCGCGTACCCGCGCCACTGTCCCACATCCGGGCCCAGCCGCCGCCGAGAGCGACGGACTTGCTGCGCATGGCGAGGTAGGAACGGTCGAAGCGGACCCGGGCGAGGTCCAGGAGACGGCGCCGGTCGCGTGGGGCCAGGCCGTACGCGTCGCAGAACAGCCGCAGCCGCGGCCCGACCTCGAGGGAGACTTGGAGCGGTTCCAGATCGGCAGGGTCGGCGATCGGAGCCCAGTGCCGCAGGGTGGTCACCACGTCGAACAGCCGGGTCGTCGGCCTGGCCATGTCGAAGTCGATCAGCGCGGCGGGCAGCCCGTCACGGAAGATCACGTTGTCGAGGTTGACGTCGCAGTGCCCGACCAGCTCGGGAGCCGCGTCGTCGTTGGACCCCGCCTCCCAGACGGCGTGCGGCGGAGGGACGAACCCGGCGGACGCGTCATGGAAGCGCCGCAACAGCACCGCCAGAGCGGTCAGCGACTCGTCGGTGACCGCGTACGCGGGCAGCGGCCTGGGCGCGGACTCACCCTCGACATAGGTCAGGACCTCCCTGCCCTGCCCATCGACCCCCACGATCCGGGGCGCTCCGTCGAACCCCGCCGCCTCCAGGTGACGTAACAGCGCGTGCACCGACCGCGTGGAAGCCCGGGTGGGCCTGCGGACGGTGTCACCGACCCGCACAACCCCATCGGTCACATCACCGCCCAGCAAGGGAATTTCCTCTTGGACTGTGGCGGCGAACATGGCATACGAGCCTAGACCGGTCCACCCACCCAGGCGAACGATTTCCGGTGAAACACCCGGCGAACTGCAGATCACCACCAGCACGCCCGCGCCACCGGGCAGATCTCCCTCGGGTACACTTCCCTGGCCGCCATCGCAACCCGAGCGTTCGCGCGCCGGTCGCCCGCCCGTGAAGTGATCCTCACGACACAGACGGAAATCCGATGCGTGGACACTCCCAGGATCATGCACAATTAGGCGGGAGCGCCCTTAGCTCAGCTGGATAGAGCACCGGACTTCTAATACTTTCAGCCTTCCTGTCCATGCCGACCTGCATCGATGCAGGTCGGCATTTGTGCGTATACGTGAAATCCGATGCTGTAGATTATCAAGATCCAAAGGTCACCCCGAAGGGAATCTCCTTACGCGATCACCCCAGACAGCAGTAGTGCATGACATGCCAAATTCGACAGTAGGCACTTGATGAAAATCGATCAGTGACAGTTCGGATCTGATCAGCTACGATCCGACATCGCAGCCGTGCAGCCACGTCAGGCGAGGGATGAGTACGCCGCATCGCCGACTCTGTCCAGCCCGAGGCAGGCAGCGGCGGTGCGGCCCCTTCAAGGGGAAAGGGCCACCCCGGCAGAGCTATTGCCGGGGTGGCCCGCCCTGCGGGGAGCATCCTGGTGCCGCTCCCCGAGCTCTAATTCGCAGCGTCTCCACTGCTGGGATGCATCTCAGTTGGAACCGCTAGGCGTGCCCGATCCGCAGGGATGACTTCTGGTTCTCCGTCAGGGTGCTCAACCACAAACACCGGAACACCTGGCGGTATGTCCCACTGCACCCGCTCTGCAGGGGTGGGCATGCGAGAAGTGATCTCCCCACCCGGCGGCAGGACGATCACCTGGATCTCCCGATCAGCGCGCACCCGAGTTCCCGAACCCCTCGTCGTGACTATCCGCCCCTCACTCCGTAGAACGTTGAGGGCGTCTCTAATGGTGTCGCGACCCAGGTCATGGATCTGCGACAGCCGGACTTCGCTCGGTAACCGTTCACCTGGACCATACTCACCGCGGTCGATTGCGTCCCTAAGCAGTCCAGCTAGCTGCTGGTAGATGGGTTCAGGTGAGCTCGGGTCGATCACGATCCTGCAGGCTAGGGCCTACTAAGTTCACCCTAAGTTGTGGCCCTAGGGCCACAACTTTGAGTCACACACGGCCCTGTATAAGCGGACACTTCGCCCAGCTGCCAGGTCTCGCCCGACGTGGAGTGCCAACTACCTGACAGGTCCGCACTGCAGCCGGGCAACTAAGGGGCGACGCTCGCTACCGGCGAGGCCAGGACGATCCAGCTATGGCCAGAGAGGACACGATGGGCCGCAAACTCACGCCCGAAGCCGCCGCCCGGCTCGCCGAGCAGAAAGCAGCGGAGCGAAAGGCCATAATCAGAAAAATCGTGGACGAAGCTCCGCCCCTGTCGATGTGGCAGATCTCGGTGCTGTCGCGCATCTTCGAGGGCGCTGCCGAGCGGATGCGCCAGCGAGCAGCAGAGGAAGCCAAGTGAGCAGCAACGGTCAAAGGAGAACCTGACGCTTCCCCCTGCACAGTAAAGGGCCCGCACCTTAGCCTGAGAGTTGTCGACTTCAGGAAGGTGCAGGACCCATGAACGACGGTAGCACCATTGGCATTCAGCTCAAGAGGATCCGAAAAGTCCGATCGCTGACCCAGGAGGAACTTGCCGATCGCGCCGGACTCAGCAGGGACATCGTCGCCAAGCTCGAACAAGGTCAGCGACGATCAGCGCGGGTGAGCACTTTGATGAAACTCGCCAACGCCCTAGACGTCGACCTGTCCGAGCTCACCGGCAAGCGCAACCGCATGAGCGCCGAGCACGAAGGCGGCGGCGTATTGGCGCTGCGAGATGCCTTACTGTCGCCCGCCCTCCTGCCAGGCATCGACGACGGCCACGACGGCGAACCCACTCCCCTGACAGACATGAGGGCCGCGGTGGACGACGCGTGCCGCCGCTACTGGGATGGTGATTTCCCGACGCTCGTTGCCCAACTGCCTGGGCTAATCGCTGAAGCGCGCCTCACCCACTCCGCCCTCGGTGAGACTGCGGTCTACCCGCTGGCCATGGCCTACGATCTCGCCGCCAACATGATGGTGCATTTCGGCCGAGACGACCTGGCCGCGATCGGTGCCGAACGGGCCATCACGACCGCTCATAGCGGCAACGACGAACTTCTATGGGCCACCTTGCACGCCACCTACTCATGGGTCCTGCTGCATCAGGCTCGCACCAAAGAGGCAGAGGACCTCGCCATATCCATGGCGACCCGGATTGAACCGTCATTTTCGGCACCCGCCAACCGCATTGCCGCTTGGGGCAACCTGCTCATGACCGCACTCGCTCCCGCAGCCGCCAGCGGCCGAGACGTGGCCGACTACATTGCGATGGCCGCTGCGGGAGCTGAGCGTCTCGGCCAGCGCACTCGCATCTACAACACGTCATTTGGGCCCGCCACCGTCGCTATGCAGGCAACGCACGCTTACGCCGTACGCAAGGAACCAGACAAGGCGCTACGTGCATCAAGACGCATCCGTCCCGGCGACCTCGCGGGCATCTCTTATGGCCGACACCTCCTCGATGTCGCTCAAGCACACCTTGATTCCCGCCACAGGGACGCTGCTGTTGAACGCATCGAAGAGGCCCGGGCGCAGTCACCAGTGTGGTTTCGCCACCAAGGAGTTGCCCGGTCGCTGGTCGAGGAGATCCGCGAGGCAGAGACGCGGCCCTCGCCCACGGTGAGGTCGTTGGCGAGGGCCCTCGATCTCAACTAGGACAGGGCGTCCTCATCGCCCGCCAAAAAAATCGATCATGAGGACACTCTGTCCCTGGTACTAGTGTCCTGCGCCTGAGATTCGTTGGCAGAAGCGGGCGAGGGAGTCGAGAATCTCTTCGGCTGTCTTGGTCCAGATGAACGGCTTGGGGTCGG